>JANLFZ010000228.1:0-5844 GCA_024653385.1 Thermoguttaceae bacterium
CCCGCGGCGCGAAGTTCGTCGACGGCCGCCGCGGCGATGGCGTGGCAGAAACTCCCGGGGTGCTGATGTCCGATGACGACGAGGACCTTCATGCGAGATGCCCTTTGCTCGAAGGGGGCCTGACCTCGACCACCCGGAACGCCTCGGCGATTTCGCGAGGAATCCGAGCGGGCTGCCCCGTGGCGTAATCGACGAACGCCCAGCGGGTCTGGGCCGTGGCCAGCACGGCGCCGTCGGAAGGCCGGACGATTTCATATTGCCGCAAGGAGGTGGCCTTCCTCATGGTGGCGACCCAGGTTCGCACGACGATCTCGTCGCCGCAAAAGGCGGGCTGGAGGTACTCGATCGCGTGGGAACGGACGACCCAGCCCTGGCCCAGGCGTCGATACCGCTCGCCGGGCCAGCCCTGGGCGGCCGAATGGGCCAGCGCCGCGGCCTGCATCCACTCGACGTAGGCCACGTTGTTGGCGTGGCCGAGCGGATCGATCTCCTCGCGGCAAACCGTGTGGCGGTGTTCGTAGATCGCGGCCATCAGCGAATGTGCATGTCGCAGCTTGTGCCGCCGGCTGCCGGGAGGTAGGTCTGCCGGACATAATCGGCCACCATGCGGTCGGCGCTGAACCGCCAGGCAAGCGAGCTGATCGAGTTCATCATGCGCTTGATCCAATGGCGCGGCAACCCGTCGATGTCGCGGTCGTAATAGAGCGGGATGACCTGCTCCTCGAGCACGCGGTAGAGCGAGGCGGCGTCGCGCGCGTCGGTGACGTCGTCGCGCACGTGGCTTGCCCCCTTGCCGATCGCAAAGCCGTTCGACCCGTCGTACGCCTCCGCCCACCAGCCGTCGAGCACCGAGAGGTTCAACGCGCCGTTGAGCACCGCCTTCTGGCCGCTCGTGCCCGAGGCCTCCAAGGGACGGCGCGGGTTGTTGAGCCACACGTCGACCCCCTGGACGAAATGCCGGGCGACGTTGATGTCGTAGTCTTCGACGAAGGCGATCTTGCCGGCGAAGCGCGGGTCGTGCCGGAGGTTGGCGATTCGCTGGATCAGCCGCTTGCCCGGCTCGTCGGCGGGGTGGGCCTTGCCGGCGTAAATGATCTGCATCGGACGCTCGGGGTCGTTCACCATGGCACTGAGGCGATCGAGATCGTAGAGGATCAGGTCGGCCCGCTTGTACGTGGCGAACCGGCGGGCGAACCCGATCGTCAGCACGTTGGGATCGAGCATGTTGCGCGCGGCCTCGACGGCATCGTCACTCTCGCCGCGGCGCCGGCACTGCCGGCTCACACGCCGGCGCACGAACGCCAAGAGCAAATTCTTGAGCGAATGGTGCGTCTCCCACAACTCGCCGGGATCCACCTCGTGAATGCGCTGCCAGACCTCGGGTTCGCCCATCCGGTCCTGCCAGCCGGCCGGGAAATGCCGGTCGTAGAGCTGAAGCATCTGATAGGCGAGCCAACTGAGGATATGGACGCCGTTGGTGATGTGCCCGATGGGCACTTCGTCTTCCACCCGCCACGGCCAAAGATGGGCCCACATCCGCCGCGTCACCCGGCCGTGGAGGTTGCTCACCGCGTTGGCCCGGCGCGACAGCTTCAGGCCCAGGACCGTCATGCAGAACGGCTCGTGCACGTTCTG
The DNA here is from genome assembly GCA_024653385.1 of Thermoguttaceae bacterium. Classification (GTDB taxonomy): domain Bacteria; phylum Planctomycetota; class Planctomycetia; order Pirellulales; family Thermoguttaceae; genus JANLFZ01. The sequence goes on from JANLFZ010000228.1 coordinate 1,636, forward strand.
CGGCTCGACGCGCCCCAAGCCCATGAGTTGGTCGAACGAAATGCCCAGCTCGTCGCGCAACGGTCCCAGGTGCTCTTCGATCAGCGCGCCGTTGAAGCGGTCGTGTCCCGCGGGCACGGGCGTGTGCGTGGTAAAGACGGTGTGCTCGGCAACGTCGCGCAGGGCCTCGTCGAAGCTCAGGCCGTCGTCCTTCATCCGTTCACGGATGGCCTCGAGCGTGGCGAACGCGCTGTGCCCTTCGTTGAGGTGGTACACCCCGGGCGTGATCCCCAAGGCCCGTAGCGCACGGACGCCCCCCACGCCCGCCACCGTCTCTTGCCGAATGCGCGTGCGGATGTCGCCGCCGTACAGTCGCGAGGTCAGTTCCCTGTCCTCGGGGCTGTTGCCCTCGACGTCGGAATCGAGCAGGTAGAGGTTCACCCGGCCAACGCGCATCAGCCATACCTTCGCGTAGAGCTTGCCGGTGCGCGTCTGGATTTCGACGGTCAATGGCCGGCCATCCGAACCCCGGGCGGGCTCCATAGGGAGGTTCTCGACCTTGGTGTCGATGTACTCCTCTTGCTGCCAGCCATTCAGATCGAGATGCTGCTTGAAATAGCCCTGATCGTAGAACAGGCCGATCGCCACCAGGGGAACCCCCAACCCGCTGGCACTCTTGATGTGGTCGCCGGAAAGGACCCCGAGCCCACCGGAGTAAATCGGCACCGATTCGTGGACCCCGAATTCCAGCGAGAAGTACGCGACCGGCTTGGATCCGAGCACCCCCGCGTAGGTCCGCCCCCAAAGAGGGATTGTCGAGAGGTACTCCTTCAGACGCCGATAGGCGTGATTGATTCGGCTGTAGAGGACCAGTTCCGCGGCCCGCATCTCCAACCGTTCGGGGGTGAACTCGCTCAACAAGGCGATCGGGTTGTGATCGAGTTGCCGCCATCGGATGGGGTCCAGGTCGCGGAACAGGGTAATCACTTCCGGCTGCCAGCTCCACCACAGATTGCTCGCCAAGGCCATGCACTTGTCGTACATGGTCTCCGCCATCAGCTTGTTCGCCGACGAAGGCCGGGCTCCCACCGAAGGAAGCGTTTCGGTCTGACTCATGGTAGATCCTGCAAACGGCCCCACGAACGCTGGGAAGGATGAAAACACCGCATTATAGCGGGGCTGCCGAGGTGGGACGACCCCAAGTTGAAGCCCCCTTTCCCACAACCGAGGCGACACGATATCATGCATCCTATATCGGACGAAGTCTACCAGCGGGAGCAACATAGTCATGAAAGACGATTCCCACGTTCAAGTCCACTGGCACGAACACGCGGTCCCCCGAGAGGACCGCGAGCGTCTCAACGGCCACCGTGGATGCGTGGTGTGGTTCACCGGGCTCAGCGCGTGCGGCAAGAGCACCATCGCCAACCTGGTCGACCACCGGCTTCACTCGCGGGGCATCCATAGCTTTGTTCTCGATGGAGACAACATCCGGCATGGACTCAACGCCAGCCCGGCAATGCTGCGCCAACGTCACAGCGAGGAGTTTGCCAGGCGGTTCGGATTGGGATTTTCCGCCGAAGACCGGGAAGAGAACATCCGTCGCATCGGCGCCGTGGCCAAGCTGTTCAGCGAGGCCGGCATCATCGCCATCACGGCCTTCATCAGTCCCTACCGAGCCGACCGCGATCGGGTCCGGGCGACCATGCCCGCTGGCGATTTCATCGAGATTTTCGTCAATACCCCGATCGAAATCTGCGAGGCCAGGGACCCCAAGGGGCTTTACAAGAAAGCCCGGGCTGGCGAGCTGAAGGGGTTCACGGGCATTGACGACCCCTATGAGCCGCCCGAGCGTGCTGAGTTAGTTCTTTTGGGGGGGGAATATCCGCCTGAGAAGCTGGCCGACCAGGTCATCGCGTACCTTCAGTCGTCCCGCAAGATTCCCGCCTGAATTCCCCAAGTGTCGGGCAAGATCGAAGTACCCGGCCGGCCCATGACGCGCGCGGCGACCAGCCATAGCTGACGCCCTATTCTTCCTGGCTTGCGCACATTGACGATCATTCGAGGGGGCTCGGCCCAGAAGTGGCCCTCACCTTGGGAAACCGGTTGGTTTTATGTTTCGGGGGGTTGACGGGCGGGCGTCAATTCCATTAAACTGCCCATTCCGACGATGTCTCTGTACCAGGATGCACTACAGAACAATCCCATCCACGAGATACGCGATCTTCTGATCGAGCACCGCAACGGGATGTTGCCAATAGGTCATTCGCGGCGCAGTTGGTATTTCAAACGCGTGTCGGGAACAGGAGGTTCCTCTGGTCGTTTCCGCAGACGCTGATCGAGGGATCGCGGACTCGGCGGCTTGCGAGGAGGGAACCATGGACCAGTTGTCGTTAAGCGGTCCGGTCGTCTTTCCGACCAGCGGGATGAGGAAGCACCCCTTGCCGGAGACTTTGGCTGAAGCCGAGAAGCTTGCGGCTTCGATCGAGCGGGCGGTACGCATCGAGACCGGGGGCGGCGTGCGGAACTTGCACGTCGAGGTCAGCCGTACCCGCGTGTTGCTCGACGGCCGCTGCACCACCTTCTACACCAAGCAAAAGGCGCAGCACGCCGCCATGGTGTTTTCGGGCGGGCGGGAACTGACCAACCGGATCGAAGTCTTGTAAACGGGCCGTTCGGTCCCGCAAACAGGTCCCGGCACTCGCCCTTGCCGGCCGCTGGAGTTCACCAGCGACCGATCTCTTCCATGACCTGCGCCGTGGTTCGCAGCCGGGCGAACTTGCGACGCCACACGGCAAAGCAGGCTTCTTGAAGTTCCGGCCACAGGGTCGCCACCCCGTCGGTCACGGCGGTGACGCGGTAGTCGAGATTGGCCGCCGTCAACAGCGTGCAGTTGACGCACACATCCGTGAGAATCCCCGTCACCACAAGCCAGCGGATGTCGCGGCTCCGCAAGGCCAGATCGAGCGGCGTGCCAAGGAACTTGTCGTACGTGTGCCCGCGCACCACCAACTCGTCAGGCCGCGGCGCCAGCTCGGCAATCGTCTCCGCCGAGTTCGGACCGCGCTCGAACGTCGGGCCGACGAGGCAATTGTTCGAGGGGCAGCCGAACCCCGTGGGCTGGCCAGGCATCGCCGGCAAGTGTTCCGGACCGAACGGGTCGCCCCGCAAACACGGCACCGACGTGGCGTAAACGAACTCGGTGAACACCACCGGCACCTGCTTGTGCCGGCAAAGAGCGACCAGCCGGACCAGGTTCGGTACGATGTCGCGCGCCGGCGGCACTTCGAGGGCGGCGCCGGGCTCGAGGAACCCCCGCTGCATGTCGATCACCAACAGCGCGGTTCGCCCAGGCACGAGGCGATGCAGTTCGTCGATCCGCGCTTGCTTCGCCCGCAGCAAGTCCTCCCCGCCGGGCATGGCTTCACTCCTTCTTCAGACGCACCTTGTAGTTCCCCCGGTGTTCGTCGTGCTCCAGCTCGATCAAGCCCATCGCTTGCACGTCTTCCAGGAGGTCCGAAAAGGTCCGATAACCGTAGTACCCCTCGTTGAAGTCGGGATAAACTCGGCGAATCGCCTGCTTGAGCATGGACCCCCAAAGCGGGTCGTAGTCGAGTTCCAGCGTCTGGAGCACCTTGACGAGCCGGTCGGCAGCCTCTTGCTTCTTGTCGCTCTTGGCCTTCTTCTGGGGGGGGGCAGCCTTTTGCGAAGCCCGCACCAGATCGTCGTAGTAGATGAACTCGTCGCAGTTGGCGATGAACAGGTTCGAGGTCGAACTCTTCACGCCGCAGCCGATGACCCGCTTGTCGTTCTCCTTGAGTTTCGAGACCAAGGGCGAGAAGTCGCTGTCGCCAGACAGCAAGGCGAAGATGTCGATGTGCGACTTGGCATAGCAGAGGTCCAGGGCATCGACGACCATGTGGATGTCGGCGCTATTCTTGCCGCTGGCCTTGCTCTGGGGGATGTCGATCATCTCGACGCCGTGGGCGTGGAACTCGCGGACCGCGTCGCGGTAGTGGCTCCAATCGCAATAGGCCCGCTTGAAGACGATCCGCCCCTTCTCCAGCAATCGCTTGAGCACCAACTCGATTTGAAAGGCCTCGCAGCGCGGCTCGCGCATGTCGCGCACGCCGATGGCAAGGTTTTCGAAATCGACAAAAACGGCAATCAACGGTTCATCGGACATATCAGGTTCCCACGCGCGTTCGGGCGACCGGCGCCGGAGCCGAT
>JANLFZ010000228.1:5854-9682 GCA_024653385.1 Thermoguttaceae bacterium
AATGGGAGGGCGGATCGGCTCCGGCGCCGGTCGCCCTCCCATTGATACCAGACGAAAAGGGCCGCGGCCAGAGGGGGGCCGAATGCGACTCGCGCGGGAGTCCTCGCGCCGCGCGCCCAAGCTGGTACTTCGGCGCGCCTGGCGAGAAGATCCCAGCTCCTCTGGGCGCGGCGGTGCGGTGGGGGCGCTTCGTCGGAATATGCCGATCGTGCCAGCGCCCCACCAGCGTCCCACCCCCACCCGAGCGCGATTCTGACGAAGATCGCCGGTCCGGTTGTTCGATGAGAACGTCGTATAGTGGTTTGCGCGATGGCGACGGAAAGCCTCGACGCGACGTTGGTCGTAGTCCTGAGGGCTCTGCGGCATGGTCCGTCCGCATCGGAGGAACCGCGCCCGCGCAAGATACGGCCCCGAGACGCCGGCCCTCGATGTCGCGGCTGGCGATTCCTCGGCGCCCTGCCTAACCCACAGGGAGATATCCGATGCTTGAACGCACTCGTACTTGGTACGTTTCGATCGTCGCCGCGGCGATTCTGGCGGTTTGGGCTGGAGGCCTGCTCGGCGAGGAAGGACCGGTGCTGGATCCGGCGTCCCTGAGCGGGGGACCGTCCGGACAGTTCGTGGCAACAAGCGCCCCGGGCGACGCCAACGGCCCGGACGATCTTGCCAAGCGCGTGGCCGACTTGGAAAAAGCCCTCAAGAAGGCCGACGAGAAAGCCGCCGCCGACAAGAAGAAGGCGGCAAGCAAGCCGACCTTCGTCCTCGGCGGCCGGATGTTCCTCGACACGGTGTTCTTCGGCCAAAGCGACACGAGCCGCGCCGCCCTGGGGGTGCTCAACGGCAGCGCCGCGGCCGGAGACGGCCAGGACACGGTGTACTTTCGCGCCTTGCGACTCCAGGCCGATGGTGAGATGTTCGACGTGTTCTGCTACAAGCTCGAAGTCGACTTTGCCGGACGCGAAGACCTGACCGTCTCGCAAGGCACCGTAAGTCCGACCCTCGTCGAGCAAGTGAACTTCAAGGACATCTACCTTCGTGTCAGGGAACTGCCCCTGTTGGGAAGCCTCTCGGTTGGCCACTACAAGGAGCCCTTCAGCCTGGAAGAGGTCGCCAGCGACAACTTCACGACATTCATGGAGCGGGCCCTGCCCATCTTGACCTTCTCTCCGGGGCGGAACGCGGGCGTGATGGCCCAAAAGATGCTGGAAAGCGAAAGGGCGACCTGGGCCATCGGCGTTTTCCGCGACGACCCGAACGAAAACCCGTTCTACGAGTCCGACGACAACGGCGGCTGGGCCGTCACCGCCCGAGCGACCTGGCTGCCCTGGTACGACGAGGCCACCGAGGGCCGGGGCCTGTTGCACACGGGCTTGGCGTACCGCTATCTCGATTTCGATACGACGGGGGCCCGGTTCCGGACACGGCCCGAGACCGGTGTCGGCCCGCGCGTCGTCGACACCGGCAACATCGCGGGCGCCGCGAACATGAGCGAACTCTGCCCCGAACTGGCCTTCGTCTACGGACCGTTTTCGGTTCAGGGCGAGTGGATCGGCGCGATGGTCCACCGCCGTGCGCCCCATGCCGACGCCCAATTCGGCGGGATGTACGTGCTGGTCAGCTACTTCCTCACCGGAGAACACCGCCCGTACAAGCGTTCCGAGGCCCGCTTCGACCGCATCAGGCCCTTCGAGAACTTCTTCCGCGTGCGCGACTGCGACGGGGCCGTGCGCACCGGCCGGGGGGCTTGGGAACTGGCGTACCGGTACTCGAACGTCGATCTGAACGACATCGAGGCAGGCGTCTTCGGCGGCACGGCCGACGACCACACGATCGGCGTCAACTGGTACCTCAACCCATACTCCCGCTTGATGTTCAACTACGTCCACTCGAACGCCGATTTCATCCGTCCGGCGACGCTTGCGGGCACCGCGTACGACGCGGCGACCGACGTGTTCGAGATGCGCGCGCAGTTCGATTTCTGACAAGCACGTGACCCGATGGCCGGCGCGTCGTTCTTCGGCGGCGCGCCGTATGAGGAGCTTTGGATTATGAGAACGCTGCATGGACTTTGGACCCTGGCGGCCCTGGCGATGTGCGCCGCGATGGCGGCGGCCGCGGAGAGCGGCGCGACGGCTTGTTGCGGGGCCCCCGACCGTTGCGCCGACTGCGGTTGCCGCGACGCATGTCAACCGAAAGTCTGCCAGATCGTCTGCGGCACGCAGAAGATCAAGAAGCACTGCTGGTGCATCGAGTCCGAGGAGTTCTGCCCCCTGTTGCCCGGCCGTCCCGACGGCGGTTCGTGCCGCGATTGTGCCGAGGGGTGCGGCGGCACGGGGTGTTGCGGGCAGTGCGGCGAAGGCTGCAAGAAGTACGTCACCCCGCAGTGCGGCCGCCCGAAAACGGTCAAGAAGCTCGTCAAGAAGGAGTACGAGTGCGAAGTGCCGCAATACAAGTGCGTGGTGAAGTACTTGTGCGGCGACTGCTGCGGCAAGGCCGTGCAAGGCGGTCCGGCGGCGCCGACTCCGGCGCCCAAGGCGGCGCCGGCTCCTGCCCCGAAAGCCGCTCCGGCATTGCCGGCCAAGCCCAAGCCCGCCCCGAACCACAGCGCGTTCGAGGTGGCGCCGTTGCCGCCGCTGTGATCCGACGGGGGTGAGGCGGAGCGGACCGGGTGGCCCCGGGCGGTTGCCCGCCCGGGGCTCCCACAGACCCGAACGTGCGCAATTAACGCATTCGGTTCCTCTAGGTTATCCGTTCGCTACGCCACGGCACACCGAGTGGACGGCATGCAGGTACGGCACAGGATAGCGGGTCAGGAGCTGGCCAAACCAGGTCCATGACGCTCGCCATGCCCGGCGTCGCCGCATGAGCCACTTCCGCCAGACCCGGAGGGCTTCGTAGCGAAAACGGGACAACGCCGGGCTGTTGCCCGTGATCCCGTAGTAGGCCGCGTGCCCTCGCAGCTTCTGGCACAGGGTCGCGTGTTGCTCGGCCATCGGGTCGTGGCGATGAGACCGGCACCACGGGGAGATCGTCCGGATCGCCCGCGTGAACCGGCTGGACGCCGTCTTCCGCTTCACAATCCGTCGGAGCACCACACCGTCGCGTATCCGTTGTTGGAGAAACGTCCGCAGATGGGCATGATCCAGCGTGTCGAAAAACTTGCGGATGTCGACCTCCACGACACAGCTTACCCCGACCCGCATGGTCTGCTTCCAGAGGCTGTCCAACGCGTCGGCGCGGCCCCCGCTCTGTCCACGGCGAAGGCTCCCACAATGCGGCTTTCGAGGCTCCATCACACGGCTTCGGCACTGGCTGTCTACGCTTCGCAGTGCAGGTTGCCCGACACCACGCAAGACTCGCTTCCGGCTGTTGGCCAGACTCTTCCGGACGGGCTTGACTACCCGCAGGGTTCCATCGAAAGGTTTCACGATGTATCCTACATTCGATCCTCCTTTCCCAAGTTCAACGTAGCGCAAGGACTGTCCCGAATGGCACTGTCGCATTGTATTGAGGGGTTGAGGGGTGAGGGGGTGAGGGTTGAGGCCAAACGTCTGTCGGCTGCGCCAGGCACTTGACAAAATCGGCGGCTCGCACGAAAATGCGCCCTAACTTCAGCCGTCCATGCGTCCGATCGGATCGGGTTGGTGGAGATCGCGGAGAAGGCGGAGCATGGGAATAGGCGCAGCGGTTCGCAGCGGTTGGTTTCGGCTCGCTAGCACAGCCAGCTATGATTTCGTGCGTATCGCCTTGGGGGTCGTATTGTTTGGGGCTGCCGGGCTCAAGGCGTACCAACTATTGACAGTACCCAGGGTCGTGGTTGGCTCCCCA
>JANLFZ010000021.1 GCA_024653385.1 Thermoguttaceae bacterium
CGGCCTCGCCGTACGACGGCTCCGGCACGGTGGTCAACAGCTTCTCGATCACCTGGTCCACGTCCACCCCTTCGGCATCGGCATTGAAGTTCGTGAAAATGCGGTGCCGGAGCACCGGGTAGGCCACCGCGCGGATGTCGTCGGCCGTCACCGCAAACCGACCGTGGAGAATCGCGCGTGCCTTGGCCGTCAGGATCAGGTTCTGGGCTGCCCGGGGCCCAGCGCCCCAGGCCAACCATTTCTTGACGAAATCCGGGCTGGGCGGCTCCTTGGGCCGGGTGGCGCGCACCAGATCGACCGCGTAGTCGACCATGTGCTGGCTGGCGGGCACCTGCCGCACGAGCTGCTGGATCCACAGCACGTCGCGCCCCTGGAGCACCGGCTGAATCTCCTTGCGAACGGCCTGGGTCGTGGCCATGACGATCTCGCGTTCCTCGGCTCGCGTCGGGTAGCCGATGTTGATCGACAGCATGAAGCGGTCTAGCTGGGCTTCGGGCAGGGGGTACGTGCCCTCCTGTTCGATCGGGTTCTGCGTGGCCATCACGAAGAACGGCAAGTCGAGCTTGTAGGTCTGCCCGGCCGAGGTCACCTCGTACTCCTGCATGGCCTGGAGCAGCGCCGCTTGGGTCTTGGGCGGAGTGCGGTTGATCTCGTCGGCCAGCACGATGTTCGCGAAGATCGGGCCCTTGACAAAGCGGAACGACCGCTTGCCCGTCGCCATGTCCTGATCGATGATCTCGGTGCCGGTAATGTCGCTGGGCATCAAGTCGGGCGTGAACTGGATGCGGCTGAACTTCATGTGAAGCGCCTGGGCCAGGGTCGAGACCGTCAGGGTCTTGGCCAGTCCGGGCACGCCGATCGTCAGGCAGTGTCCGCGCGCGAAGATGCAGATCAGCATCTGCTCGAGCATCTCGTCCTGCCCAATGATCACCTTGTGGACCTCGTGCAGCAGCATTTCGCGGGCCTGGGCGACCCGGCGCACGGTTTCTTCGGGCGACATGGGGGGGGTGGACGAGGGGGCGGCGGTGGACATCGACGCGCGTTCCTGTTCCTCGAAATCCGTCACGACGGTCGGGATGGCCGACCGAAGCCAGATCGTGGGATTCCTGCTCGATCGGCCCGCGAGGGGGTGAGCTTCCCTCGGGGGGCACCTGTCTCTACATTAGTGGATGGGGCGAATTCGATCAATGGCTGTGTGGGAATCTCCGTGAGGCTTCGATGCGCTGCCGCGTCGTCCTCGTCGCGTTGCTCATGTTCTCCGCTGGGTCGTCCCTTGCCGCGCTGGGCCAGACGTTTCGGCGCGCAGGGGTCGAGTTCCAGGCGGTGCGCCCGATCAACCTTCCGCCCGGCAAGACGTACTCGGTCGTCGTGACGCAGTTCTTCCATCACGCCCAGATCAACGCCGAGGGCACGAACGTCCTGGTGGCGACCAAGGCGGGTAAGCCCGTGCCCACGAGGGTCCTTCAATTGGGCCCGGGCGACTACTGCCGATTGGCGTTCGAACCGCAAAGCGGTCAGAATGCGTACGAGATCTTCTATGGAGGCGACGCTCCCGCGGCGTCCGAGGTCCCGCCGTGGACAAGCAAGGACGGGCTGCTCTTGGAAACGCGCGAGTTCAAGCCGTGCAATCTGCATCGCCTCGATTCGGTGCGCGAGGCGTTTCATTCGTCGAAACCCATCGGGGCCGACTACGTCGATCGCGTGCAGCACGCGCACAACCCGTTCGCCTTGACCCCCGCGCCGTTCTTGAGCCGATACTCGGGCACGATGCACCTGGCCACGGCGGCCACGTACGGGTTCATCACCTCGAGCCAGGACTGTAGCTTCCTGCTGATCGACGACAAGGTGGTGGTCGAGGCGCCGGGAGCGCACGGTCCGGCCCATCATGCCTTGCGGGGTTCACGCAAGGACGTGGCCCTCTCGGCAGGGCCGCACAAGTTCGAGTACTATCACGCGGCCAGCGGGCCTCAAGCGTTCATGGTGGCAGCCTGGGAGATCAATCCGCGCGACCCGAAGCCGGAGCCCGTGGCCATCCCGCCCGAGGTGTTCCACGCGGGCTCGATCGGACGCGAAGCGGCCGGTTCGCCCTCGATGCGGGGCGAGAAGGTGATGCCCGACTTCGTCATGAACCTGGCGGGCAGCGTCCCCCTGCCCGACCGCGAGATTCCCCTGGTCCGCGTCCAGTTCCGCGACGCGTCGCCCAGGTCGCTTGCGCTGAACTCGAAGTTCCTCTGGGAGTTCGGCGACGGCCAGACGAGCGAGCAACCGAACCCCGAACACGTGTACCTCCGTCCGGGGCTATATCCCGTCAAGTTGACGGTGCGTCGGGCGGGCAGGCCGTTCGAAATCGTCCATCGGGTGTACGTCGACCAGCCGAAGATCACCGCCCGCGACCAACTCGACGAACTGGATGCTTACCTGCCGATACTCGAGAAGTACGATCCGCGGACGCTCGACGCGGCGGCCCTCGGGCAGTTGGTGGCGGCGTACCAGGCCAAGGCCGACGCGCTCTTGGCCACGCCCGACGAAACCGAAGACCTTGCGGCAAAACCCGGCCGACGCCGCGCGAAGGCGGCGTCGAAGGCGATCGAGAGGACGGCCGAGGCGCCGCCGACCCCGGAGGAGTTGGCCAAGGAGCGGCAACTCGCGGCCGCGCGCAAGGCCGAGGCGATGAAATACACGGCCGCCGCGGTCGAGGCGGGCAAGGTCGCACTGGTCGCCGAGTCGGCGGCCAAAGGCGACGACGACCTGCTCAAGCTCGCCCGGCTGGTCGGCCCCATGCTCCGCGACCAGTTGGGCGACTCGCGCCAGGCCGGCGCGATCTGGCAAGGGGCCGCGCGACGGATCGCGGCCCCCGAGGCCAAGGGCGAGTGCCTGGTCGAGGCGGCCGACATCGCGGTCAACGATTTGGCCAATCCCAAGGTGGCCAGGACGTTCCTCGACCAGGCCACCGAGAACCTCAAAGCCCCCAAGGCCAAGGAGTTGGCCGCCCGGCTTCAGCGCGTCTGGGGCGATTACTACGCCCTGGCGGGCGATGGAAAGGCCGCACGCAAGGCGTACGCCGCCGCCGAGACGCTTACCGCCTCGACCCGCACCAACGCCGAGCGGATCGCCTGGCAGGGCGCCCACGGCCGTTCGACCGAGCAATTCCTCAAGACCGAAGAGTACGACCGCGCCGCCGCCCAAATCCGCCAATGGCAAGAGGAGTTCCCGGCCGACAAGATCCACGGGTATATCACCTACTTGTACGCCCGGTACTGGGCCGGGCGCAAGCAGTATGCGGCGGCCATCGCGCTGGCCGGACAACTCGCCGCGGTCAACGCCGACTCGCCCTACATCGACCAACTCTTGCTCCTGGCCGCCGAATGCGAACGGGCGATGGGCGACGCTCCGAAGGCGGTCGCGCGACTCGAGTCCCTGCTGAAAAACTACCCCGGCAGTCCGCTCGTGCCCCTGGTCAAGGAGCGACTCGCGCAATGGAAATCGAGCGAGGGGGCGAAGGGGGCAAGGGATAAATGACGAAAGCCAAATGACGAATGACGAATGACGAATGACGAAAGCGAGTGGTAACCGTTCACGGGGATTTGTCCCAATTTTCGCGGCGAAGGAGCGCGAAAATAGGACGGCCCCGTTCGGCGTCAAGGCGACCGTGAACGGTTACCGGCGGCCCATTCCCAAGCGTGTCTCGGCTGACCGCGACACAATGTTGTTCTTGCTTGTTCTCGCCGGTTGGTGCTGGCGCCGCCGATCACGTGTCGGCGGGAGATCACTGCCCGGATCGAGGCAGTTCACGCAGGTAGATATTCTTGAAATACAGCGTGTTGCCGTGGTTCTGTAGCTCGATCTGGCCGGTGGGGAAGATCGGCTGCTTGCGGTCCCAGTAGTTCTCCATCACCACGTTGTCGACGACCAGTTCGCCGTTGAGCCAAACGCTGACTTTTTCGCCGACCATCTTGATGCGGAAGGTGTTCCACTGCCCGACCGGCTTGTCGGCGCACTTCGTCGGCTTGCTGGGGTGCTTCTGGTTGTTGAAGAGGCCCCCGGAGCCTTCAGGGTGGTCCTTGGCGTCCCAGATCTGCACCTGCGGGCTGCCGCGGAGGTAGATGCCGCTGTCGCCGTGGGGGAGGATCTTCCAGTCGACGTACAGCTCGAAGTCGCCGTAGTCCTTGGCGGTGCAGAGGCTGTCGCCCTTGCCGTCGAACACCAACGCGCCGTCTTCGACTCGCCAGTGGGCGCGCATGCGCTCGTCGGCCTTCTTCTGCGCCTGGGCGAGCTGTTCGGGCGTCATCTTGGCGCGGGCCAGCGGGTTGGCCACGAGCCCCTTCCAGCCGGCAAGGTCCTTGCCGTTGAACAGCGCCACGAACCCGTCGGGCGGGGTGTTGTCGGCGGCAACGGCCCAGGTGCCAACCCCCAGGCAGATCACAGAAGCAGTCACCAGAATCGCAAGACGTTGCATCGTCAGACCTCCAAAGCAGTAAACGACGGGAGTGGTTCCCACGCGCCCCACCGTACCACCGGTCGGCCCCGGTTTCAAGGGTTCGGCCAACCACGGCGCGTCGAGTGCGGATGGCTCGGCTGGCTGGCGCGCGGGCGATTCACGTGCCTTCCATCCGACTGAAGAGTTCGACCTCGCTGAGCACGTTCATCCCGCTGTCGGCCAGGGCCTTGACGGCCTCGTCGGGTTTGTCGAAGCGGAACACGAGCACCGCCTTGTCGCCGAGTTTCGTGGCGAAGGCGTACATGTACTCGACGTTCACCCCGGCCCGTTCGATCACATCGAGCAACTCGGCCAGCCCGCCGGGCCGATCGGCCACCTCGACCGCCAGGACTTCGGTCACGTTCACGGCGAAGCCGCCGCGTTCGAGGGCCTCCTTGGCCTTCGTCCAATCGCGCACGATCAGTCGCAGGATGCCGAACCGCTGGGTGTCGGCCAGCGACAACGTCACGATGTTGATGCCCGACTGAGCCAGAAGCCGGCAGGGCAGCGCCAAGCGGCCTGGCTTGTTCTCGACGAACACCGAAAGCTGCGTGATTCTCATGATGGTTGATCCGAAGTCCCTCACAGTTGCCGCTGATCGACAACGCGCTTGGCGCGCCCCTCGGTCCGCGGGATCGTGTGCGGCTCGACGAGGCTCACGTGCGCGCGGATCCCCACGGAGTTCTCGATCTGGCGGGCGATCTTCTCTTCGAGGCCCTCCAAGGCGCTCACGCGGTCGCTGAACACGGCCGGCGTGACCTCGACCCGCAGTTCGACCTGATCCACGCCCTTGTCGCGCGAGAGCACGATCTGGTAGCGCGGCAACGTGCCCTCGACAGCCACGAGGGCCGCCTCGATCTGCGAGGGAAACACGTTCATTCCCCGGTAGACGAACATCTCGTCGCCGCCGTGGGTGATGCGCCGGATGCGCCGCAGGGTCCGCCCGCACGGGCACGGCTCGGGCAGAATCGCCGTGATGTCGCGCGTGCGGAAGCGGATCAAGGGCATCGCTTCCTTGCCCAGCGTGGTCAACACGAGTTCTCCTTCCTGGCCGTCGGGCAGCGGCTGGCGGGTCTCGGGATCGATAATCTCCGGGTAGAAGTGGTCCTCGAAAAGGTGCAACCCCTGTTGCACGTGGCACTCGGCCGCGACGCCGGGCCCGATCATCTCGGACAGCCCGTAGATGTCGTAGGCCTTGATGCCGGCCGCTTCCTCGATGCGCGTCCGGAGGGCCTCGGTCCACGGCTCGGCGCCGAACACGCCCACGCGCAGGGCGAGCTTGCGCAGATCGACGCCCATCTCTTCGGCCCGGTCGATGATGTGCAGGAAATCGCTCGGCGTCGAGCAGATGGCCGAGACGCCGAAGTCCTTCATGACGGCGATTTGCCGATCCGTATGGGCGCCCGAGATGGGGATCACGGTGGCCCCGAGGGCTTCGCCGCCATAATGGAAGCCCAGACCCCCGGCGAACAACCCGTAGCCAAAGGCGTTCTGGATCACGTCGCCTGGCTGGATGCCGCAACAGGCCAGCACCCGGACCATGATCTCGGTCCACGCGTCGAGATCGTTCCGCGTGTAGGCGACAACGATCGGCTTGCCCGTCGTGCCTGCCGACGCGTGCAGCCGCACGATCTGGCCCATCGTGGCGGCGAACAGGCCGAACGGGTAGTTCTCGCGGAGGTCGCTCTTGACCGTCAGCGGCAACAGGGCGAGGTCCTCCACGGTGCGGATCCGGTCGGGTTTCAGCTCGCGCTGGTCCATGCGCTGGCGATACCATCCGACCCGATCGTACGCCCGGCGCACCGTGTCGCGCAGCCGCTGCGACTGAAGCCGGCGGAGGTGCTCGCGCGGCACGTAGTCGGGACTGCTGGCCGGGTGGAACGGGGCCGTGGACAGGGCCTTGAGGGAAGTCGTCGTGGGGGTCATGAACCTCTGCCTTCACCTGTTACCATAGCCGCGAGGGCTGTCAAAAAGCCGCATCTGGGGATCGATGTGAGCCTTGCGCCGCGCGACCCCGATAAGGGAGTTCTCTTCGACATCTTCGTTGCCCCACTGGTCCCATCCGGGTCGTTTGAACCGCGCAAAGAGTTCCAGGTACGGTCCCGGCGAGCACGCCTCGATAATATCGTAGATCTCATCCGGTTTCCGCGAGTGCTCACGCTTACGACTGCAGAGGATGTTGACCTGCTTGCGACCCGGCTGAAGCGTGCGCATCCTGCCCCGGACGCCGAAAAGGACGAGTTCCGTCACGTTCCGAAAGTAGAAGCCGACGCCACGGCCGTCTGGACCGCCATCTTTGCGCACCTTATACCACACGAGATTCGATCGATACGTGAATCCCCACGCTTCCATCACCTTGAGCCCCTCTTGCAGCAGCGCATTCGGAACCCAGAGGTAGAGATGCGACCTCGCCGCGGCAAGTCTTGCCACCGGCAGCTCGATGATCTCGTTCAACTCCATGGTCGGATACCGGAGCAGCCGCCGGTGCTCGGGAGCGACCTTCCCTGTGCGGTTCTGGAATTGCCACGGCGGATCCGCCAAGATCGTGGCGTACAGACCGCGAACCTTCGACAGAAGATCCTCGGAGGGATTCATCTCGGGGATGGTAACGATCGTGCGCATGCTTTCACTCCATCATGATAAGCTACACAGTCGTCACGTCTTTGGGAATCCCGATGAGAAGCAACGGGCAGGGACTGCCGACGCCCCGTCGGATGCGCTCCTCAAGCTTCCGCCAATGAGTCGTGGCCTCGCCAAACTTGTCGGAGACGAAGACGTGTGCCCAACCCTTTTCAAAGGAGCCGTGGACGCTGACAGCCTTCGAGATCAAGGCTTTCTGCCGCGGCGTCGGCGTGTAGAACGGAGCCAGCTTGGCCAGACGGTCGACCTTCTGCTTTCTCGCGTATTGCTCGATCAAGTCGGGCAACCCATCCTGGAGGGACGTCCCGCGCGTGATAATTCCCCCAATGGAGATGACGCCGTCGGCGTGTAAGCGTTTGAAATTCTCGAGATCCCGGTCGAAGAAGGGGTCCTTGTTGTTCCATTCGATCTCCAGAGCGAAGGTCCCGTTCGGGAACTTCTTCACGTGATCGATCTCATGTGTCACCGACTCTTTTTCCTCGCCATCAACAATCTTCTTGATCTCGAATGTGTGTTTCCTCCAGCCGTACGTTTCCTCGAGCGTCTTTCGCAGCCGCTGAGTCAGTTTTCCCTCGCCCCCACCGCCACGCACCAATTCAGCTACCGGAACCGACATCCCCAGAAGAGCCGTCTCCAACTCATCCAGCGCAAGGGACATGTCGTGTTGAAGAATCGCCTCGGCATGGTGCAACGTGAGAACCTGGAAGCCTCTTGCCCGCAGACCGTCAAGCATACGCTTCGCTCTCTCTCAACCATGGTGCCGAGTTCGACTCGAACGTAAGCCGCGATATCACGAAGGCTCCCACCGCGTCCTGCCGTGGGTAGCCTGTTTCGTGTCAGCGCAGTCCGCCACACGCTACTCCGACGGTAACGATTCAAGCCTTGACAGTCAAGCTTTGCGGAGCGCCGGGCGCGAGACCTTCCCGCCAGCGTCAAGCAGCAGGGCCAACTCCGACCGAGCCCTCCGCGCCACCGGGCTTTCCTCGTCCGATGGGCCGGTCGGTGCCGTTTCCATCCCGCCGCCAACGGTCTACAATGGTTTAGGCGCTGGAGCGGACCGGACGGCCGCCGGTCCCGGCTGGGGCCGCCGTAACGGCCCGTCGAGCCGGGACGGGAGGAAAGTCCGGGCTCCGCAGGACACGGTGATGGGTAACGCCCACCGGCCGCGAGGCCAGGGAAAGTGCAACAGAAAGCAAACCGCCTCGCGGGTTCTCCCGCGCGGTAAGGGTGAAACGGTGAGGTAAGAGCTCACCAGCAGGCCGGGCGACCGGCCTGGCTCGGCAAACCCCACCGGGAGCAAGGTCAAGCAGGGAGCAGAGAGGCCGCGGCGACCGGTTCGACCGCGGCCCTCGCGGGCTGGTCCGGCCCGCCATCGACTCCCGGGTAGACCGCTGGAGGCGTCGAGCAATCGGCGTCCTAGAGAAATGGCCGTCGCCCGGCCGGTTTGCGGCCGGGAACAGAACCCGGCTTACAGGTCCACTCTAGCGTCTTCTCTTAAATCCACTCGCTTGGGGGCGCTGGCGCCTCTTGGGGTTCCGGAGGCGGGGTTTCGACTGGTGAAGGCGTCGAGGCGGCCTGAGGTTCGGCGGAGTCGGGGTGGCCGTCGTCGTCGCTCCGGTCGGTCGGAATCAGCTCCGGGTCGATCAAGCGCAGGAGCTTCGAGATGCAGAGTTTGTTCATCGACGTCTGGTAGTCGTACGCTTCCCGGCGCAGGGCGTCGTGAATGCTCCGAGGAATTCGGACGGTGATGATCTTCGTGTGGTCGTGCGCGGGCGCGCGATCCGCCGATTTCCGGCGCAGCCCGGCGAGCATCTGTTGGATCTTCGCGCAGGTTTCTGTCCGTTCGAACCGGGCAAGTGCCTCGGGCGACTTGAAGGTCCGGCGGACGATGCCCGTCGGCCCGAACGTCTCGCGATAGAAAGTAACCCAGTTGGGGTTCCTGGCAAGAAGCGACTCGGCCTCCCGGTAGATCATCTCCTCGAGTTCATCCAGTCTCGCGGTCTCTGACATCCGTATGCTCCTCTTGACGCTTGTCAGGGTCCATTGCCCGGCGCACGAGCTTGCTGCCAGGCGCATGTTGCCCGAAGTATCTTTGCCTTGGCAAAGTGCATCAGGGGTGTTCTCTACCCCAAAGGTGCAACAAGGGGGCATAGTGTACAAGAGAGCCTATCCCTCACTTGTGTTAGTGTACAAGTCGATTCGCTTCTTCTGTGCCCGTGCGATTAGCTTGGGTGCCCGGAAAGAGCGCACGCGATAGCAGTGACGTAACTGCTAGCATTGCAAGCAGATCGGTAGCGTGCTGAATCGATTCTCGTTTTCCAAAGTGTCCACTTCGATTTTCGGTGCCATCGGCACTCGTTCGGCACCACAGCGCAAGAAAAAGCCCCGCCGAATGGCGGGGCGACGGGGAATCGGAGGAGTGCTTGGCGGGCGAGGCGTCAGCCGGCCAGTTCGGCGGCGATCTTCTCGAAGCAGGCCACGCACTGGGCAATCTCGGGAACGGAGTTGTCCCAGTTGTACTCGTACTCGATCGAGAAGGGGGCCTTGATCCCCTGACGGCGCACTTCCTTGAGGATTTCCTTGACGTTCGCTTGGCCCGTACCCCACGGCACGTCATGGGCACCACCGCCGAAGGTGTTCAGGTCCTTGAAGTGGAACGAGACGATCCGGCCTTCGAGCTTGCGGATGGCCTCGATGGGCTTGATCTCCGAACGCATCCAGTGCCCGGTGTCGGCACAGGCTCCGATCCGCTTGCCGCGGCCCTTGCACACGGCAAGTACGGTGTCGGGGTTCCAGTAGTGCGAGGGTTTCGGGTGGTTGTGAATCGCCACGCTGATCTGGTACTCGTCGCAGAGTTTTTCGATCGTGTCGAAGGCGTCTTCGGGCGGTTCGGAGACGATCACCTCGATGCCCATGTCCTTGGCGAAATCGAACACCTTGCGCGAGGTCTTCTCGTCCTTGGACAGTCCCACGACCCCGTAGCACACGAGTTTGGTGTGCATTTCGGCAAGGCGTTTCTTGACCGCGGCGCGGTCTTCGGGCGACATGTCGTGGCCCAACCTCACGTCGGGTTTCGCCTTGGAAAGGCGTTGGCCCGGGTAGGCTTCCAGAAAGCGCAGCCCGAGGGAGGCGTTCTTCTCGAGCGCCTCGAAGAACGTGAAACGGTTGAAGCTGTACGCCTGGCATCCCAGGCGCCAACCGAGCGTCTCTGCCGTGGGCGCGGCAAAGGATGCGGAGGTCCCGAGGCCAAGCCCCGCAACCGCCAGGCTGCCGCCGGCCGCCAGGAAACGTCTTCGGTCAATCGTGTGTTTCGTCATGCGTACCCTCTCACTGTTGGACACGTGGTCAACAAGACAGGGGACATTATAACTGACACGGCACGGGCTATCGATTATAATGGGCCAAAGAGCGGTGCTCCTGGCACCCTCTTTTGGGGGTGCTCCTCGGCCGGACGAGTCGCGTCCTGAAGTGATTCTGGCGGAACAGGTTATCGAACCAGCATAGAGTACACCGCAGTCTGCCGGGTTGGCGCGGCGCGGACCGGCTGGCGCGTGCGGGTCTGTGGCATGCAATCGTCGTCGGCTCGCAAGACCTTCGAGGATTCGAGCGGAAGGCGCCCCAAGCCTTCCGACGCTTCCGCCGCGCCCCTGGAGGAACAGCCCACGGTCATCTCCAGTCGTTCCCCGCTTCCTGCCGAGTCGGCCGAGGCGGCGACCGTGTACGGTCCGGGTCGGGTCGGACCGGGCACGCGCCTTGGGCCCTATGAGCTGTTGGAGTGCGTCGGCGGGGGTGGGATGGGCCGGGTCTTCCGGGCCCTCGACACGAACCTCGATCGGATCGTGGCGGTCAAGGTCCTTTCCCGCGAGCAAGCGGCCGACGCCGAAACGCTTCTTCGCTTCCGCAACGAAGCCCAATCCGCCGCGCGCCTCAATCACGAGAATATCGTTCAGGTGTATCATGTGGGCGAGGAGGATGGACTGCCGTACATTGTCTTCGAATTCATCGAAGGGCAGAACCTGCGCACGCTGGTCGATCAAGGCGGCGGTCTGAAGCTAGGCGACGCCATCCGATACACCCTCCAGGTGGCCCAGGCGCTGGCCCACGCGGCCCAGCGCAACGTGGTCCACCGCGATATCAAGCCGTCCAACGTGCTCATCACGGCCGATGGTCGGGTCAAGCTGATCGACCTGGGGTTGGCGCGGGTGCAGCGGGGCGATCCGGCGGGCGATTTGACCGCCAGCGGCGTCACGTTGGGGACCTTCGACTATATCTCGCCCGAACAGGCCCGCGACCCCCGCACCGCGGACGTGCGTAGCGACATTTACTCGCTGGGCTGTACCTTGTTCTACATGTTGGCCGGTCGGCCCCCGTTTCCCGAGGGCACCGTGCTCCAGAAGCTGCTCCAGCACCAGGGCGAGGAGCCACCCGATGTCCGACGCTTCCGCCCGGACCTCCCCGAGGAAGCCTCTCGCTTGGTCCGGCGCATGATGGCGAAGGACCCGCGGCGGCGGTTTCAATCGGCCGCGGAACTGACCGCCGCGCTGTTGCATCTGGCGGAGCAGCAAGGCTTGCATCCGCTGGGGCTGGCGCAAGCGTGGTGGGCCGAGGGAGACGCGGCGCGGGGGCTTTCGCCCTTCCAAAGGCACTTGCCGTGGATGGCGCCCGTCGTGGTGCTGTTGGCGATCGTCGTGGTGCTCGATCTCGTCTGGTCGTCGCCCCAGGGCGGGCTGCCGGCCGCTCGGCCCGTGGTGGCTCAGTCCGACGAGGCGGGCGACACCCGCGAGGACAATGGTTTGGCCGGCGTGGACGAACCGTGGCTGCCGGACGACGAGACGCCCGGCGCGGTCGACGCAGGCACAACCCAAGGGGCTTCCCCAGGCGCGACGGCAACGAGTCCGGGCGCGGAGCCTTCGCCGGCCGGGAATAGCGCCCCGCCGAAGCCTTCGGCAGCCACGGCTGCAAAGGTGCCGGCCACCACGGAATCGCCGGGGAAAGAACCCGCGCCGGCGAAGACCAAGGAAACCGCCGGGTCGGCCAATCCGCCGGGAGCAACGGGCGATTCCGGCGCGACGGCGGGGACGGCAGTACCCGGGTTGCCCGGCGGGAGTGTACCGACCAGCCGCTCGCCCGAGACCACGCCCGCGCCAAAACCCTCCGGTTCGCCGGAACCGGCCCGCCCCTCCAGCCCCGGCGTGTTCGTGGTCGACGGGGTGGGCGGCAGCGAGAACCGGTTTGCGACCTTGGGTGCGGCGTGCGCCAAGGCCGCCAGCGGCCACGTGATCGTCCTCGAGTACAGCGGACGCAGGGAGGAACGGCCGATCGCCCTGAACAACCTCCGGCTGACGATCCGCGCCGGCGAGGGCTTCCGCCCGGTCGTGGTGTTCCGGCCGTCGGAGCCGGATCCGGCCCAGTATCCTCGCGCGATGTTCTTGCTGTCGGGTAGCCAGTTGACGCTGGTCAACCTGGCGATCGACATGGAGGTGCCCCGCGAACTGCTATCCGATCCGTGGTCGCTTTTCGAGGTACGCCGGTCGGAGTCGGTGCGTTTGGAGAAGTGCTGGCTGACCATTCGGAACGCCTCGGACGACCACGCGGCCTTCCACCAGGATGTGGCGTTCTTTCGCACGAAGAGCGATCCGGGGATGGGGAACCCCATCCTTGCCGGAGACGAGCGACCTCTGCCGCCTACCGCGATCTCGCTGGCCGACTGCGTCGTTCGCGGCGAGGCGGTCGTGCTACGCACGCACGACCTGCGGCCGCTTCAGTTCTCGTGGGACAACGGCCTGTTGGCCACGACCGAGCGGCTTCTGCTGTCCGATGGCGGCGACAAGAGCCCGGCCCCCGGCGACGCGGTGCGACTGGACCTGAACCACGTGACCGCCGCGGTGCGGGGCGGGCTGTGCCGGATGGAGCAAAACGATCTGTCGCCGCACCAACTGCCGTTGTCGGTCCGCTGCGCTTCGAGCATTCTCGTCGGGACCGCCTCGGGGCCGCTCCTCGAGCAGGCGGGCGTTGTCGGCAAGGAACCGTTCGAGTCGCGCGTCTCGTGGAACGGCGAACGGAACTTCTACGAGGGATTCACCGTGTTCTGGAACGTGGTGCGGGGCGACGCCGAGATCCGGCCGGCGCCGAAGACCTTCGACGCATGGTGGGCATATTGGGGGCCCGACCGCGAGATCCTTCCGGCCATGCATCGGGTGCAGTGGAAGAAGCCCTTGCCCGCCGCCTCGCCGGTCCACGCCCACACGCCCGCCGATTACGCGCTGGGGCGGCCCAGCGAGGGCGGCGCGGTCAATCCGGCCGTCGGCGCGGCCAGCGATGGCAAGGATGCGGGCATGATCCCGGAAAGGCTGCCGCCGTCCCCGCCGGACGAGCAAGCCGCGGTCAAGGCCGAGTCGGTTCCGACGGAAGCGTCCAAGGGTGACTCCCAGGCCGAACGGGGCGCACAGTGAGGCGCTCGACCCCGGGCCGGGACTGCGGCCCTTCGGGCGGCTCGCACCCCGGCAAGACCCCCAAACCTTGTCCCGGCGCGCCTCATCCTTGCGCCAACTGCTCGGCAAACGCCTCGAGGTTGGTCCGAGTCTGCTCCTCGCTATAAAGACGCAGGTCGTTGAGGTCGCCGTGGACCACCAGATAAGGCTTGCCCAGGCGAGCCTGGAGACGTTGCGGCATCTCGTAGCGGTTGTTCGAGTTGTTCGGGCAGGTCTTGGCATCGTGATACAGGATGCCATCGACGCGGAACCTGGCCGCCATGTCGGCGATGTACTGCTCCTTGTAGTCTTCCGAGCGGCAGATGAAGATGCTGCTATACGCCCGGGCCATGCTGCGAAACGGATCGGCCGGGTCCAACGCCTCGAAGATCCAACTATTGCAGTACGTCGAGGCCACCACGCAGACGCCCAAGCTCAGCATCTGTGTCGAAAGGTCCTTCAGCTTGCCCCAGATCGGCATGCCTTCCCAGTAGATGCGGAACCGCTCGCCGGGCACGGCGGCAATGCCTTGGGCCACCCGGTCGTTCAACTCGGCCAAGAGTGTCTGGTAGTAGTCCACCGCGTCCGGGGCCCCGCGCAGTACGACGGCCGGGCCCATCTGGATCGTGCCGTCGAAGAACGTCAAGGGCGAGGGTACGTTAGCTGCCGTCTCGAGAACCGACTTCCACAGCAGCGTGCACTGCCGCGACAAGGCGACGGTCTCTTCCAGGCGGCTGCGGTCCAGACGCGCGCCGGCGATCTTTTCGAGCGGCTCGACGAGCGCTTCGATCTGCTGCGCCACGTAGTGGACCAGCGCGTCGTCCACCTCGCCGATCGCCCGGGGCGTGTGGATGCCCAGGCACGGTACGCCGAACTCGCGGGCATAGAATTGGAACCAGTCCTTCACGTCGCGGCACTGGTTCGTGTTGTAGACGAGCACGTCGGGCTTGGGCGGCCCGTCGAGCTTCATCTTCTGGAGCGGGGTCTGGCCCTTGAGGTACGAGCCGATGTCGCTGGTCAGGTACGAGCAGATGTCGGGCGAAAAGCCTCGGGCATTGGCCAGGGGGATGAGATCGGTGGCCATGCGCGACGCGCCGAGCATGGCTCCGTGATTCTCGGGGAAATAGACCTGGAAGCCCAGTGCCCGCAGCAACTCGGCCGGGCCCACGCTGGTGCACCAGGCGGTCTTCTTGCCCTCGGCCGGGCCGCGGCCCAACTCGGCGAAGTACTTGCCCATCACGTCGCGGAGCTTCTTGGTCGATTCAAAGTCTTTCCGTTCGGTCGGTGACGCCATGGCTGGCTTGTTCTCGCTGCAAGGTTGGACTGGGTTGGAACCGCTGGCCACATTGGTCGGCCAGCCGCGCGAGCCGGTCGAGGACCCGGTCGAGCCCCGCCTGGGAAGCGTACCGAAGCACACCGCCCCGGTAGTCGGGAAAACCGAGCCCCAGGACCGTCGCCACGTCAACATCCGCGGCGGATCGGGCGATGCCGTCCTCCATCGCGTACAGCGCCTCGTTCACCATCCGCAGGACGAGTCGTTCGGCGATCGCCTCGTCGCGGATCGCGCGAGGCACGCGCCCGCTCTCGCGCTGGACTTCGGCGACAAGCCGGGCGGTCGTCTCGCTCGGGTGCGGGGTGTGGTCGCCCGGCTCATAGCGATACACCCCGCCACCGCTCTTTTGGCCCAACTGCCCGCTCTCGACCAGGCGGATCGCCACCGGCGAGAGGGCGCCATGCCGCGGGTAGGCGGCATGAATCGCGCGGTCCGAACCTACCAGGATATCGAGCCCCGTCATATCGATCAAGGCAAGGGGCCCCAAGGGGAACCCGAACGCCACCGCGGCCCGATCGATCGCCGCAGGATCGGCCCCGTCCTCCAGCAGTTCGAAGGCTTCCTTGACGTAGGGGATGAATAGCCGGTCCACCAGGAACCCCACACAGTTCCGCACCAGCACCGGCGTCTTGCCGAGGGTCCGGGCGACCTGCATTGCCGTGGCAACCGACGCAAGCGAGACGCCTTCGCGCCGCACGATCTCGACCAGCGGCATGTGCTGGGCCGGATGGAAGAAGTGCATGCCGACCAGGCGCTCGGCATGTTGCATTCCCGACGCCAGCACGTCGAGCGAGATGGCCGAGGTGTTCGACGCGACCACCGCGTCCGCCGCCACCAGCGGCTCGATCCGGGAGAGCACCGATTGTTTGACGGCCGGATCTTCGTATACGGCCTCGATCACCAGGTCGGCCCCGGCCAGCTCGGACCATTGCGAGGTGAGCGTAACGAGGGCAAGCTGTTCGTCGCGGCGCCTGGGGGTGAGTCGCCCCTGCGACACCCGCTTATCGAGCGACTGGCGAATCCGCTCCAGCCCACGCCGCAAGGCCGATTCGTCTTGATCGAGGGCCACGACGCGAAGCCCCGCCTGCGCGAATGCCTGGACAATGCCCGCGCCCATGGTCCCCATGCCGACCACGGCCGTCCGGCCGACGCGGCGGGGCTCGATCGCCTCGAGTTCAGGGACCTTGCTCACCTGGCGGGTAGCGAAAAACAGATAGAGCTTGTTCTGGGCGGCCGGCGTCTTGAGGCACTCGGCGAACGCGGCACGCTCGCGACGCAGGCCCGCGGCGAACCCCGCGTCGATCCCGGTGCGCACGGCTTCGAGGATCTGTCGCGGGGCGATGATTTCCGGCGGCGTCTTCTCGACGATCCGCTGGGCCTCGCAAAACGCCTTGGCCACGGCTTCCGGGTCGCGAAACCGGTCGTCGAGGCGGCTTGCGCGCCGAGGCACGGGCGACGAGTCGGCCACACGGCGTACGGTGCCGACCAGCTCATCGGCATCGCAGACAACGTCGACCAGTCCGGCGTCCAACGCCCGATCGGCGTCGAGCGTCTCGCCCCGGACGAGCATCGCCAGGGCCGTGGGCAGCCCGATCAAGCGAGGCAGACGCTGGGTTCCGCCGGCCCCGGGCACGATGCCCAGCGTGACCTCCGGCATGCGGAACCGGCAGTTGTGTGCCGCCACGCGGAAGTGGCAAGCCAGGGCCAGCTCCAGCGCTCCGCCGAACACCGTGCCCGCCATGGCCGCGATGACCGGCTTGGCCGAATCCTCGACCTGCTGGTACGCCTCCTGGAAAACGGCCGACACGCGCAAGGCGTCGTCGTCCGACCGGATCTCCCGGAAGAGGCTCAGATCGGCGCCCGAACTGAAGAGCTGGTTATCGCCCAACAGCGCGATGGCCCGAACCTGGGGATCCTCGTTCGCCCGGGCGACGCCGGCCTGGATGGCCTCGAGCATCGCCAGGCTGATCGCATTGCGGTTCAAAGCGGCCAGACGCAGAAAGCAGATTCCCTCGGCGACGTGGTACTCGATCATGACGCCTCATCCTGACGTGCTCTTCGCCCGGCCACTGGACCCTACGTTGTACCGTCTGGCCCTGGACGGGTAAAGTGCTCATCCGGCGGCGGCCGGCGCTCTGCGGAGCCTCGCCGCCAGGCCGCCCAGAAAGAGGACCAGGCCGAGGGCGAACACACCGGGAACCACGAAGCCCACAAGGACCATCCCCAGGCCCAAGAGCAGTATCGTGATCGAAGCCTTGCGCCCGGTGACCCAGGCGAACGCCCCACGGCGGGCAGCGCGGGCGATTACCAGGACCACCAGCAGCCCCAGGGCGACCAGCGCCACGCGAAGGCCGTTCGACACAAAGCGTTCCGAAACGGCCCGGGCGTTGATTTCGATTTGGCCGCCGGGGGTGGTGAAGTAGAACTCACGGCCACGGACAGGTAGCGCGACGTCGATGCTGGCCAAGCCGGTGGCCGGAACTTGCACCGGGGGGGCCACGGCGGCGGTGGCAGGCGCCGGCGCGGCAGGAGGTTGCGTGGCGGGCGGTTGCAGGGCAGGCGGCATTGCGCCCGGCGCCGCTCCGTATCCATAGCCCCCGCCTTGTTCGGCAAGTCGCTGCTGCATGCGCGCGTCGAGTGCCGCGGGTGCGTTTGCGGCCGATTGTTGCTCGAGCCGTTTCTGGTAACGGTCGAGCACCTCGCGCTGCTCGGTGCCGGCCGGCAGACCGCTACGGCGCGCGGCGGGCGCATCTGGACGGCGCGGCTCGCCGCCGGGTGCTTGCGCTTGCCCCACGCCCGGCCCGCGGAATTTGTCTCCTTCCGCGGTCGCCTCGCCCTTGGCCTTGAACCCGCGCCAGCCTTTGGCCCCCGTGTCGGGCTGTGGCGCGGCAGGCGCCGAGGCCGGGCGCTCGAGTTGGCTGGTCGTCAACCACTGCGCGTTGAACTGGCCGGCCTGCGCAGCGCCAGGCTTGCTTTCGCCGCCGAGGGGAGCGTCCCAGTTCCGGCCCAGATCCTGAACCACGTTCTTCGATCGCGTCGGCTCTTGCTGTTCGTACGCCGCGTTCAGCCGACGCCGGTTGTCCTCGAGCCCGGAGGCATCGGGGGCTTGTTGCTGCCGGGCGATTTCCGCTTGAATATCCCGCGATAAGCCCGCGCTGTCGGCGCCGGCCGCGAGGGCCTTCAGGTTGCTCAGCGCGCGGACTTTCGCGAAGTCATCGCCCGAGCGGGCCGTCTCCAAGAGCCGCTCCTGCTGTTTCCGCTGATATGCGAGACGTTCGGCCTCGAAGATCCGCTGGTCGACCGGCGGGCCGAGCGTGCCGCCAAAGTCGAACCAATGGTGCGTCTCGGGCAAGTGCAAAACTACGTTGCTCTGATCGACCTTGATGTTCACCGTGCGCAACAACGGAAACGCCGTTTGCCCAAACACGCCCGGCGAAGGGAGCTTTCCCCCGTATTTCAGCACGACGGGGTAGTCGCGGTCGCCCGCCGCCGTCTTGATCAGCGGGATCCGGACCCGGCGGTCGCCGGTGGCCCCGGGGACTTTCGACGGCTTGACCGGTTCGCCCGCGACGTGCGCGGTCCAAAGCTGGGCCCCCTCGGGCAATTCGATCTCGAGGAACTGCTCGGTCGTGTTGTCGACCTGGTAGACTTGTTGGCCTCGATAGGCGCCGTGGGCATCGACCACCAACACCGTCTCGCCCAACCGAATCCACGCCCCGGTGAACTCGTGGACCGCGCGGCGCTGCGTGGCGATCTGGAGTTCCGGCGATTCGTCACGGACGAGGTACGCCTGGGTAATCCGGCCCAGGTTCTGCTTGAGCACCTCGGACTCCTTCTGGTCGAGGCTCAAACGTTCCACCCCGCGCGCCGCCTTGACGACCACCTCGTCGCGCCCGGCACTCTCCAACGCGACGAACCGCTGAAGCCTCGTGGCGGGGGTCTTTAGCACGGGAATGGGAACCGTGTAGGTGTCGGACGTCAAGAGTCGGTCGTTCTCGACCAACACCCGCAGGTCGCCGCTACGCTCGTCCTGGAACTCCAGGCGCACGCGCACCGGCGCGCCGGCCTCGGGCCCCGCGGGTTCAACCGTCTTCTGCCGCAGCATGGGGACGTGGATGCGGCTGTCCTTCATCCAGGCGGGCAGCACGAACGACACCTCGCGGAGGCCTGCGTTTTGGATCGTCAGCAGGACCAGCAGCGTCTCCTCGATGGCTCGTTCGGTGACGCGCACATTGGTGATCGTCGTGGCCGACACCACGGGCGAGCGCACTTGAAGCGTCAGAACACCCGCATAGTCGGGCCGCCGGTAGTGGATCGACCAGGTCTGGGCTTCCTCCAGTTGCTTGGGCTTGAGCCACCGGCGCAGCGGTTCCTGAAGCGCCATCTCGCAATGCACCAGCTCGCCGGGCGTGACGTCGTAGGCCGGGTCGGCCTGCACCGCGATGTCCCCCTCCTGCCGCTCGACGCCGCGCACCTCGATGCGCGGCAGCGGGATCCGGCCGGGCTTGTCTTCGCGCGGGAGTTTGCCGCGGACTACCACGGGCAACTCGCCGAGCCGGCCGGCCGCCAGGTAGACCGTCAGCATGGGTCGCTTCCCGACCTGGCTGAGCACCCATTGGTACTCGCCCGGCGCCGCCACGCCGTCGGCATCGGGGGTGAATCCCTCGGGCAAGAGGACCTCGACGCGGTGGATCGGCCGATCGCGCACCGTCAGTACCACGCGGCTTTCCACGGTTCGGTCGAACTCGGAGATCTTCAGCAGCGTTTGAACTTCCGCCGTGGCCGAGCCGGCCACCGGGACCGCCGACAGGCGCAGCGCAAACGGCGTCGCCACGAATTGGTACGCCTCGTGCGGGCGCAGCCCCAGCGGGCTTTGATCGACGGCCGCGCTCGGAGGAATCCCCGCCAGTTCGGCCTGGGTCACGCCCGAGCGGCTCACGGTGCGCACGTCCAACAGCGGGCTGCGGCGGATGGTCACTTGCCCCTGGTTCATCGCGGCATCGGCAACGGCGACCACCGGCACATCGAATTCGGCGAGCGAACCCGCGCCCACCTGACCGGCGCGCCACAGCCGCAGCACGATCTGCTCGGCATCCCTGGCCGTCTTCAGAAGAGAGACGTCGACCACCTGGCGCTGTTCCTCAGCGCGGACTTCCCAGCCGCGCACATTGTTCCCTTCGACCTTCTCGACGAGGAACTCGCGTGGGACGAACAGCCGAAACGCATCGCGCTGGCTGCGACGGAACTCGAGATGCAATTGCCAGAACCCACGCAAACCGTCTTCCTGCACGTCGAGCACGGCCGAGGCACGCGAGGTCAACGCGCGATCCACCTGGGCTTCGGCGACTTTGGGCCGCCACTCGATTCCGATCGCTCCGCCTTGCCCCAGGGCGGTCTCGATCCGCTGGCCAGGGCGTGTGGTCTCGTAGCTTCGCCGGTCGGCGACATGCATCACGCGGACTTCGGTGGCGGCCTCGGGCACGGTGATGTCGAAGGCCGATGCCGGGGCGGCCGGCAACGCGCCGTCGACCACGCGCCATCCCCCGCGACGGTCCAGCTTCATTCGAATCGTCACCTGGACTTCGTGCCGACCCTTGCCCGAGACGTAAAGCAGCACCACCGGACGAGGGTTGGGCGAGGGCGGGCCGGCCACCTGAGGCGCGGGGGTGGACGACGGTTGGGGCGGCGGAGCGGCCTGCGGGCCTGGTGGGCCGTCGGCTGGCGCGGCCAACGTCAGCCGCGCCGGCTTGCCGTCCAGTTCGGCCCGGGCGAGCACCCCACCGGAAAGTCCCAACGGCACCGTCACGAAATCGTCGGCCAACACGTCGATCTCGAGCCGGCCTTCGACCAGAAGATAGTCTTCGCCGTGAAGCGTCGTGGTGTACGCGGCGCCCGCCAACGCGAACGGGGCCGGCGGCGCCTTCACGTCAAGCCTCTTGTCGGGATACGCGAGGTTCCACAGCTCGACATACTTGGCGTAAGGCACCAACATTTTCTCCATCGCCAAAATGCCCGTCTTGGCCTCCGGATCGTAGGGCACGATCACGGCGTCGTCGGGCACCTTGACCGGCTCGGGCGGCGGCTCCGGGGTCTGCCCCAGGGCCGAGGCCGCGAGACATGCCACCAGCAGCATCGCCGCGGTGGTTGCGGGGGCCGCGGGCTTCTTTTTCCACTTCCACTGGCGGAGCCATCGCGGCAGGCGTCGAGCCGCCGCGACGAAGATCCGCCCGAGGCCCACCAGCAGGTAGTAGGGCACCAGGGCCGCGGCCGCGTACACGGCCATGTTCGCCGGCAACGCCAAAGGCTCCAAACGCGGGATGACCGCCAGAATCGTGCCGACGGCCATGACCGCCAGGATCCACTTGGTCTTGGCCCAGGCCGATCGCCCCGTGATCGCGATGCCCGCGATCAATACCGCAAGGGCCGCGGCCCAGCCCAGGGTGCTGAACCGCGTCCGGTCGGCCACGACGACCGAGATGCGGGGCTCGACACCCAGACTCTGGAACACCACCGACTGGCCCGCGCCGCTGGGCGAGACCAGTTGGATCTTCAGGCTGCTGAGTCCTTCGAGCCTTGGTTTGGTGGGCGGCTTCTTGAGGGGCTTGCCGGATGGCGGCGCAGCGGTCATGCCCGGCATCCCCAATCCGCCGATCGTGGGGGTCTCAGGCTTTGCCTCCGGACCCTTGGGTACTTCACCCGACGGTCGCGTCTCTTTTATGGGCATCTCCGCGCCGGGCTTTGCAGCTTCCTTGGGTGGTTCGCCGGGTCGAGCAGGCGCCCCCGACAATGGCAGGCGGCGCCCTGCGCGATCCCTTGCGCGCGTCGTCGCCTCCCCGTCCTTCAGGACCGCCGACTTGGACTCGTCGGCGAAGGAATCCGCGGCGGGCGGCGCAGCCGATTTCTCCAACTTCTCGCCAGCGGCGAGCTGCTGGTCCGCGTATTGCTCCGGGACGGCCAGTTGCGCCTGGATGGCCGGCGCGGCGGATTTCGGCACGGCCAACTCTCGGTAGGACTTCGCCGGCAGGGCCCGGCCGGCCGGCGCGAGCATGATGGGCGAAAAGTACGCCAGCCCGGCAATGCCCTTGAGCACGTTCACAGCCGCCGGTTCGGGCGGCTCGATGGGCGTCGTGGCCGTCCCCATGCTGCGCACGACCCGGTAGCCGCTTGGCAGACGCAGATTCCACTCGAGATCGGCCAACGGGACCTCGATCGGTTCGCCCGTCTCGTCCGCCCGGAGCGCAAGCGTCGGGGCGGGCAGGTCGATCGTGCCGGTCAGCCCGACGCGCGCGACCGGGGTCTGGTAGGTGATCTTCAGCGCGCAAAGCGATGCGGCTTGGGTCGGCGGCAAACTCACCACGAGTCTGCCACCGACGCTCTGCGGCTTGATCGGCTTGTCGTTGACCAGGGCCGACCACAGCTCGGAGCCTTCGGGCAAGACCACCTCGAGGTAGGCGGCCTTGGTGCGGAGCAGGAACACCGCCTCGGTCTGGCTCGTGCCTTCCACCGCCACGTTGGTGTTCAGCTCGGCCTTCTGGACAATGGCCGGGTACAATCCGAAACCCGGGTGGCGCGCGACCTTGATCGTGGTTTCGACCGGCTCGCCGACGAAGCCGTACGCTCCCAAGAGCCGCCGGCCGGGTTGGTAGGCCGCGTCGGCCAACTCGCCAACGTCGACCTTGCGCGCGGAGGTTTGGACCTCCACATCCAGCTCGGGGCTGCCTTCGACGGCCACCAGGCCCGACTGGTACGCCACACCCTCGGCGCGCACCGCCGGCAGCGCGAGGCTGCCCGACTTCTCGGCCGGCAAAGGTTGCTGGAAATCGACGCCCAGGCGGATCGTGCCTCGGCGCGGTTCCTCCAAGAGCACGGTCCAGTGGCGGCGGCCCCCTTCGACCCGACTGGCCGACTCCTTGATCTTCGTGTCGTCCAGGGCAGCGATGGCCAGGGCCGCGGGCGAGGTCTCGGGCAACGAGAACGCGACGTGCCGGGCCCGGGCCTCGTCGACCGTGTAGACGATCTCGTCATGGACCACGATCGCGTCGGATTCGACCCGCACGAACGAAAACGTCCGCGCGGTCAGGCGCGGCCGGGTGCGGTGGACCACCAGTGCGGCCCGATAGCCTTGGCCCTCGTAACGGTACGCGAGGCTCGACGGCACGCCCCCCAGTCCGTACTTCTCTTTCTCCGTCTCGCCCAGCGGCGTGAGACGCTCGAGCACATCGGGCCGGACGGCCATGTCGTCCTGCGCGTCGATCGCCAGGGCGCCGACGTCGTGCGTCGCCCCACGGACCGCGAACACGGGGAAAGCGACCGGAACCGACTCCCAATCCTCCAGCCAGCCCGTCGGGGTGTGTACCGCCTGGAACAAGATCCGGTAATCGCGGCCCGGGGGCACCCCTTGGGGTGGGCGGACCTGCACCCGGCCGGCCTGATCCGGCGCGCCGAATCGTTCGAACGGCACGGGGTGGTTCTCCGGACCGGTCACCGACGTGACGTGCCACCCCGGCGGCACGGAAAACTCGAACGCAAACAGCTTCTCGACGCGCGGGGTCAGAAGAAAGCCGCCGCGAACCACATGCCCCCGGTCGCCCAGGACCAAGAGCACGTTCGTCCGGACCGAGATCTCCGCCGGCGGCAGATGGAACCGGGCCGAAAGTTCGAAGGGCGTCTGCGGCGCATAGTACGTCGCCACCGCGCGAAGCGGCACGGCCCCGGGCTCGGCCTGCGCGGCGGTGGCCGGCATCGCGCGGGCCAGCACCGCATGGTCCAGGGCGATCAACCGCTTCGCATCGAGCGACTCGGCATCCAGCCGGTCTTCGAGCAGAAGCCCCACCACGGCCGCATGACCCACCACGTCGAGCGGTTCCAGCCGCGGGAAACTCCATTGGGCCAAGGGCGGGCGCGCGCGCATGGCCGAAAGGCTCACCACCACCGTTTCCACGGTCTCCTCGCGGAGTTGCACGTCGAGCACCCGCCGATCCGGCTCGTTGACGATCGACCACCGCGCCAACAGCGGCGTGGTCACCTGGGTGATCTCGAACCCGTCGGGCACGACGAAGCGGAACTGGCGGACCGGTTGATGGAGCACCGCCAGCGACACCGTGCCGTGAAGCCGTTCGTAGGTCTGCGTGACCTCGTCGACCAGGACGCTTCGGGCGGCCACCACCCGCTGCCGGCGCTGGAGCCGACTATTGAGCGTCATGACCAGCGTGGCGTCGCCGGCGGGGGCCAGCAACTCGAAGCGGGTCACGCCCGCTTTTTCGTCCACCACGCGGCTGACAACGGATGCCCCGGTCTTGACTTCGACGTCACCGGGCACGGTCAGGCGGAGCCTGGCCGCGGGTGCCTGCGGCAGGCGGAACGTGAGGACCTGCTGGGCCGCCGTCGCCGCGAGCGGGGAAACCATGTCAAGGACCAGCTCGCGCCGCCCCTTGCCCTCGACGAACAGCACCAGCCGACCGTCCGGCCCGCGGCCGATCGGCGCGGCCTTGCCGTCGAGCCGGGCAGAGCGAATCCCCACCCCGGAAAGGTCCAACGCAAGAGCCTGAACGCCTGGTTCGAGCACGTCGAACACGAGAGTTCCGGTCCAACGGACGCGGTCTTCCTCGGCCGTGGCAACATAATCGGCGGCCACCAGGACCGCGCCCTGGGGGGCCGTCCTGGCAGGCGACTTCTTGGCCCGCTGAACCAGGGCTTCGTATTCCTCTCGCGGCAAGAGCACGCGCTGCGGCTGGTTCTCCAAGAGGATATTCAGGTCGCCGAAGGGCACGTAGATCTCGCGGACCACGAGCGGGGCGTCGGCGGCACGAACCGGGGAGGGAACCGCCACGCCGAGAACGACACTCGCCGCGAGGAGAGCAACAAGCAGGCCGACTCGCTCGGCGCGAATCG
>JANLFZ010000229.1:0-720 GCA_024653385.1 Thermoguttaceae bacterium
GCTTGCGCTTCCTTGCTCTCTCATGTTTGCCCAACTTATTGTTTTACAGGCCCTTACGGCTGGACGGCGCGGTGGTAGAGCTTGACCCCCGCGACGCGGCCGCGGACCTGGTACGGGGGCCCGGGCTGGGCGCTGTACTGGCCCACGCACAGTTCGCCGGGCCAGGCCGCCTGGTTGAACGGGCCCGCTTTCTCGGCAACCAGCTTGCCGTCGACGTAGAGGCGCGCGGCGCGGCCGTCGTAGAC
Source organism: Thermoguttaceae bacterium (assembly GCA_024653385.1). GTDB lineage: Bacteria > Planctomycetota > Planctomycetia > Pirellulales > Thermoguttaceae > JANLFZ01. Next base: position 246 of record JANLFZ010000229.1, read on the forward strand.
GCCGATCACGTGGATCCACTGTTTGTCGACCGGTCGGCCGCCGTCGCAGTCGATGCCGCCGACGTGCCATCGCCACGTGCCGCCGATCCGCTGGAGGAACCAGCCCGCCTGGTTCCACGACCCGCAGCTTATGACCACCGGCATGTTTCCCGGCTCGTCGAACCACACGCGGCACTCGATCGACAGCGGCTGGCCGAGGTCGAACCGTTCGTCGTGCGCGAAGCTGACGTGGCCGTCCTGGCGGAGGTCGATCTCGCCGTCGGTCGCCCGGGCGCTGCCGTGGAGCTTCGCGGCAAGGGATCCGCCGCCGTGGGTGGCGCCGTGGATTTCCTTACCCACGTCCACGACGAAGACCGGCTCCTTGATCACGGTGGCCGTGGCGGTTGTGCCGCCCGACCCGTCCACCGGCAGGCTCCACAGCGGGTACGCCGTGGCAATGTAGGCCGAGTTAACCCAGCCCTGGACGCCGTTATCG
>JANLFZ010000229.1:730-9666 GCA_024653385.1 Thermoguttaceae bacterium
CGGTGGCCGTGGCGGTTACCGGAGGCGTCGGCCCGCTTTCGATGCCGCGCAGGCTCACCGAGCGCACGGCGTAGGTGTAGGCCACGCCCGCCTCCGCGGTGGCGTCGGCAAAGGCCGTCTGCCGCACCGGCTCGTTCGTCAGTTTCTCCAGTTCAGCGGTCCCGGGCTTGCCGCGATACACATGGTACCCGGTCAGCCCGGGCCGCGGGGCGTGCCAGGCCAATCGGACCGCGCCCGAGGCGCCTAGCGCGCGCAGGCCGGTCGGGGCCGGCGGCGGGGGCGGCAAGGGCACGGTCACCGCCACGTAGGCCGGCTTGCTGCGCGTGTCGCCCGAGACCATCACTAGGGCGTAGTGCTGCGTGCCGGCCGGCGCCGAGGGGTCGGTGTGGCGCCCCAGGGCGGTGCGCACCAGAAGGGTCTTCTCGTCGGGCGTGAAGCCCGGGCGGTCCGAGCGGTGCAGTTCGGCCTCCAGGCCGATGGTGCGGGCCGACCGCTCCCATGCCAGATGGACCACGCTGTCGTCGCCGATGGCGGCCTGGAGCGTCGGGGCCACCTCGGGGAGCGGGGGCGGGATGAACTGCCGACACTGGCCCGCGATCCGCTCGGCCCCCGGCATGTCGATCCGCGGGGAAGCCAGGGTCCGATCCCGAACCTCGCGGATCATCGCCAGCATTGCCTGGTAGTGCGGATCGGCCGTCGACGCGAAGCTGACGGCGGGCGTGCCGCTGGGGTCGGGCGGGAGCACCGGGTGCTTGGCGAACGCTTCGGGCGGCTGCACCGCGTGGGCGTAGCCGTTCCACAACAGGTGGATTCGTTGGCGCCGCGGATCGACTTTGCGCTGGCGGCACAGGCCCAGTCCGAACCCCTCGGCGCCGGCCGGCAGCGGCGCGCGCAGGATGCGGCTGAACTCGGGGTCCTTGAGGTTGATCCAGTCGTTCTCGAAGAAGGCGAGCTGACCCCCTTCGCCGTGGCACTTGAGGCAGCCGGCCGCGTCCATGCGCGCGGTCAGGGCGGCCTTGAGGCTGTTCCAATCGCGGATCGCGCACCCGTTGGCATTGTAGTCCCACGTGCCGTGGTACAGGCCGTTGCCGTCGATCCAGGCCATCAAGAGGTCTCGCTCGCGGCGCGAGAGGTCGGGAATACGGCCCTCGTGTCCGTCGACGAGCAGTTTCGCCAGCGGGGCCGCGCCCGAGCCGTGGCGGCGAGGCTCGAAAATCTGCGACGACCACAGGGCCGTGCCGTTCATGCAGTCGATGCCCGCGATCCAGTAAGCCACCAGTTGCGTCTCGCGGCGGTTGGCGAGGTTCTCGTAGCTGATGCTGAAGTGTTCGGTCCATCCGCCCGAGAGGTCCATGCCGCCGCCGATCCCCTCGGGGCCGCCGTGGCAGCGCACGCAGTGTTTGTCGAGCACGGGCTGGACCATGGTGGGATAGTCCAAGAAGCCGCTTCCCCACGACTCGGGCTCGATGCGGCTGGGCGTGCGTCCGAGGATGTCGCGCAATCCGTCGTTGCGCGGCGTGCTCGCCTTGTGTTCGTGGCATCCGATGCACGACCGGGTGGTGCCCGGCGCGGCCTGGACGAACGTGCGCATGCTCTGGATCAGGCGTCCGTCGGCGTCGAGGGCCTGGAGGTACACGGCCCGGCCCGCGGGGACCTCGAAGTAGGCCGATCCGTTCTCGTCGACGGGCACCACGCCCAGGTAGTTCTTCACGCTGAAGGCCAAGGCGGCGCTGACGAGAAAGACCTGGTTGTAGGGGCTGCCGCCCATCGTGGTCGGGCTGACGCGGGAGGTCTCCTCGAGCACGCGCAGTTGTTTGACTTCGCCGCGCTGGACGCCCTTGAGGCCCTGGTAGATGTCCTGCACGAAGAACCGGCCCGTGGTCGCGCGGCGATCCGTCGTGTCGGCCAGCACCAGCGGCATCGGCCGGGGTTTGACGAGCATCGGCGAGTGCAGGCAGATCTCGGGATCGTCCATGAGCACGAACCGGTGTCCGGACCGGTCGATCATCTCCAGCACGTTGCGCTTCGCGCCGGCGGGCCGGCCGCTGAAGAGGAACAGATCGGGCCCCACCGGCCAGGGCTCGCACGAGTCGCCCGTGTCGCAGGTCGGGTTCTCGGGGTGCTCCAGGTTGATGATCGCCCGGGGGTCGTTCTTCCCCACGCGCGGATCCACCAGGGCGATCGAGCCGCGCGGCGTCGAGTTGTGCTTGGCGAACGTGCCGACGATGAGGTGCGTGCCGGGCACGGGCCGGGCATCGAGAATGGCCTCGGGAAACACCATGTTGTTGGCGAACACCGCAGTCTCTTGCGTGCCGTCGGGGTTCACGCTCCACAGCGACTGGATCGTCAGCGCGTTCTTGTCGACGTACTCCCAACGCCCGAACAGGATGCGCCCGTCGGGCATCACCGCCGGGTCGAACTCGTTGACGTTGTTCACCGAGATCGGGTGGATGTCGGACCCGTCGGCGTTCATTACGTGGAGAATGCTCACCCCGCTATTGGCGCAGGGCACCAGCCCGCTGGGTCGGGTCGAGAGGAACACGATGCGGCCGTCGGGCAGGTACGCCGGGGCAATGTCGTGCTGCCCGCCGTGCGAGCCCTTGTAGCAGCCGCACGCGGGCGTGGGGTCGGTGATCCGCCGCAGGCCCTTGCCGTCGATGCCGATCTCGTAGATGCTGGTGCTCCCTTGCGGCTCGCCCTTGAAACAAAAAAGCAATCGCTTGGCGTCCCACGAAAGCTCGGGATGGGTGTACACGCCCAGGCCGAGGGTCCCCGGCGTGCTCGGGTCGATCACCGGCCGGATCTTCCACTGGTCCTTGGGGGCCGAGGGGTTCTCCAGCACGTAGATCCCGCCGCCCCCGGGCGGCCACTTGTAGAACGTGTCGTAAATGTGAATCCCCGTGTACGAGTGCCGCTTGACGAACAACAGCGGCGCGTCGAGGCGCGCACGCATGGCCTTTTCGATGGCCGCCTGTTCAGTCGATGCCGGCGGGTTGCCCGAGGCGCCATTCCACGCCGGGCCGATCACGAGAAGCAGGACCACAACGAACGTGCAAGCGACTCTCATCAACGGCTCCAAGAGGAATCGGCTGAACGGGAAACGGATACTCCGCGGGCCTGGCCGCGAACACTGCGACGGTCTCCGGGAACGGTTACATTCGGGCTCCCGAGGGAGCGACCGTCCCCAGTTCCCTTGTAACTCAAGCCGCTTCGCGCGGCAAGCTGTCCGGCCCGAAGGGGGCCAGTCCCGTGCTCGCGCTCCTTCGCCGCGAAAATCGGGACGGCCCCCGGGAGCGGTCGCGCCGGGCGCGGTTGACAGGCGGCTCCCAACGGTCGTATGATCGACCGGCATCTTCTTCGTGAAGGGGCCGGCAACACCACGAGTTGAGCCATTTCAAGGAGCATTCGATGCGCTGGTCGAGATCGATCGTTGCGGTTCTCTTGATGGTTGTTTTCTTGGCCGCATTGGGCAGCCGGCGCGCGGTCCAGGCCGAGGTCCGGCAAGTCGTGCCCCGGGCGGCCGAGCCCTTCCCGCTAACCCAAGTGAGGCTGCTCGACGGACCGTTCAAGCACGCGATGGAACTCGACCGAAAATACCTCTTGAGCCTCGACCCGGACCGCCTGTTGCACAACTTTCGCACCAACGCGGGCCTGCCCTCGACGGCCAAGCCCCTGGGGGGTTGGGAAGAACCGAAGTGCGAGGTCCGAGGTCACAGCCTCGGCCATTTCCTCTCGGCCTTGGCCATGATGTACGCCAGCACCGGCGACGAGCGGCTTCGGCAGAAGGCCGCGTACACGGTCGCCGAACTGGCCAAGTGCCAGTCGCAGTTTCCCTCCGGCTACTTGAGCGCCTTCCCCGAGAGTTTCATCGAGCGGGTCGAGGCGGGCAAGCCGGTCTGGGCCCCGTGGTACACGCTGCACAAGATCTACGCGGGGCTGTTGGATGTCTACGTGCTTTGCGGCAACCGCCAGGCCCTCGAGGTGCTCGAAAAGGCGGTGGCATGGATTCAATCGCGAACCGACAAGCTCAGCGACGCCCAGATGGAAAAGATGCTGGGCAACGAACATGGCGGCATGAACGACGTGCTGGCCGAGTTGGCGGCGGTCACGGGCAAGGACGCCTATCTGAGGCTTTCCCAGCGGTTCAACCACCACGCGGTGCTCGACCCCTTGGCCAAACGCCAGGACCGGCTTACCGGCCTCCACGCGAACACCCAGTTCCCCAAGATCCTGGGCGCGGCCCGGCAATACGAGTTGACCGGCTGGGCCGATGGGCGCACCATCGCCACGTTCTTCTGGGAGGTCGTGACCAAGGAGCGTTCGTACGTCACCGGCGGCAATAGCGATGGCGAGGTTTTCAGCCCCAAGGAGGAACTCTCGAAGCACCTCGGCCCCTCCACCACCGAGACCTGCAACACCTACAACATGCTCAAGATCACGCGGAGGATCTTCGCCTGGGACCCCAAGCCCGAGTACGCCGACTACTACGAGCGGGCCCTGCTGAACCACATTCTCGCCTCGCAGAACCCCGAGACCGGCATGGTGCTGTACTACATGCCGCTGCGGTCCGGCAGCCAGCGCGTGTTCGGCACGCCCAACGATTCGTTCTGGTGCTGTACGGGCACGGGCATGGAGAACCACGCGAAGTACGGCGACAGCATCTACTTCCACGGGAAAGACACCCTTTACGTGAATCTGTTCATCGCCTCCGAGCTTGCCTGGAAGGACCGGGGGCTGGTGCTGCGCCAAGAGACGAAGTTCCCCGAGGCCGACTCGACCCGGCTGGCGTTCGCCTGTGAGAAACCCGTCGAGCTGGCCCTGCGCCTTCGCCGGCCGCACTGGGCGATCGAGGGATTCGAGGTGGCGATCAACGGCCAGAAACAGCCGATCGAGAGCAGGCCATCGAGTTACGTCGACTTGCGGCGCGCGTGGAAGACGGGCGACGTGGTCGAGGTGCGCATGCCCATGACCCTGCGCACCGAGGGATTCCGCGACAATCCGAAGAAGCTGGCCGTGTTCTACGGGCCGGCGCTATTGTGCACGCCGGTGGCGCCGGGGAAGCCCTTCCCCGTGGTCGTGGGCGAGGTGGGAAAGATCCCCTCGGCGATCCAGCCGGCCGGCAAGCCCTTGGAGTTCCGCGGGTTGCCGCCGGTGTTCCGCTCGGTCGAGGCGGGCGCGGGCGTGGAGGTCGCGCTGGTGCCGTTCTACAAGGAGTACAAGCGGCCGTATCATGTCTACTGGGACGTGCTCGACGAGGCCCAGTGGAAGGCCCGGTGCGCCGAGTACCAGGCCGAGATGGCGCGCGAAAAGGCCCTTGCGGCCCGAACGGTCGACCGCGTGGTGATCGGCGATAGGGATTCCGAGCGCGCCCACCGTCTGGAGGGCCTGCGGCACGCTTCGGGTCCTTTCGGCGGCAGGCATTGGCGCCACGCGGGCGACGGCTGGTTCTCGTACGAGCTGAAGTCGCTGCCGGACCAGCCGGTGGAAATTTTCTGCACCTACTGGGGTAGCGACGTGGGGGCGCGGGTGTTCGACGTGCTGGTCGATGGCACGAAGATCGCCACGCAGAAGCTCGACCGGAACAAGCCCGAGTCGTTCTTCGATCAGATCTACCCCGTCCCCACCGAGCTGACCAAGGGCAAGGCCAAGATCACGGTGCGTTTCCAGGCCCATCCCGGCAACACCGCGGGCGGCGTGTTCGACCTTCGGGTCCTGAGGAAGGAGTGACGCGGGGTCAGGCCCCCTTGCGTTTCATCCGGGCGGTGAGGTAGCTCGACAGGGCCAGGTCGAGCGGGTGGTCGGTGCGCATCAGCACATAGTCGATCTGGTGCATCCGGCATCCTTGTCGGACTCGGCGCAGGAACTCGCCGAACTCGCGCAGGTACGCCTTGCGCAGCGCCCGGGGCTCGACGAGCACTTCCGGCAGTTGCTCCAGGCCGCGGAACAACGTGGTGTTCTCGAAGGGGAAGTCGAGTTCGGCGGGATCGAGCACGTGGAGCAGGATGACCTCGTGCCGGCGGTGGCGGAAATGCTTCAGCCCCGCCATGATCGAGTCGACGTCGTCGAACAGGTCGCTGAGGACCACGACGATGCCCCGTTTCTTGAACCGCTCGGCCAGTTCGTGGAAGATCGGCCCCATCTGGGTCTTGCGCTCGGGGGCGGTGTCTTCCATGACCTGGAGGAGGTCCTTCAGGTGCGAGGGGTTGCTGCTGGCCCGCACCAGCGCCCGAATCTCCTTGTCGAACGTCACGAGTCCCGCGCTATCCTGCTGCTGAAGGACGAGGTACGCCAGCGCCGCCGCGGCGCACTGGGCGTACTGGAGCTTCGACATGGGGGCATTGGGCCCCTGGTAGGTCATGCTCTGGCTGGTGTCCAACAGCACCATGCAGACGAGGTTCGTCTCTTCCTCGAACTGCTTGAGGTAGAACTTGTCGGTCCGCCCGAAGACCTTCCAGTCGAGGTAGCGGAGGTCGTCGCCGGGCGCGTACTCGCGGTGCTCGGCGAACTCGATCGAGAAGCCGTGGTAGGGGCTGCGGTGGACGCCCGAGACGTACCCTTCGACGATCCGCCGGGCGCGCAGGTACAGCCCCTCAAGTCGCGCGAGGACCCGCGGGTCCAAGAACGTCGGGGAGCTTTCGGCGGGCATCGGAGTCGTCTTCCTGGGCGGCGACCGTGTCGAGGAGCCGGCGGATGATGTCGTCGGGCTTGACCCCCTCGGCCTCGGCGTTGAAGTTCGTGACAATGCGGTGCCGGAGCACGGGGCAGGCCACGGCCCGCACGTCGTCCCGGCCGGCGTAGAACCGGCCCTGGAGCACGGCCCGGGCCTTGGCCCCCAGCACCAGGTACTGGCTCGCCCGCGGCCCGGCGCCCCAGGTCACGTATTGGCGAACGAAATCGGGGGCCGACGGGCCGGGCCGGGTCAGCCGGGCCAGGCGCAGGGCGTAACGCAAAACGTGGTCGGCCACCGGCACGCGGCGCACGATCCGCTGAAGATACACAATCTCCTCCGCAGTCAGCGTGGGCGTGGCCTGCGCCGTGAAGTCGGCCGTGGTCCGCTTGACGATCTCCAGCTCCTCGTCCTCGTCGGGATAGTCGACGAACGTGTTGAACATGAAGCGGTCGAGTTGGGCCTCGGGCAGAGGGTACGTGCCCTCCTGCTCGATCGGATTCTGCGTGGCCAGGACAAAGAACGGTTCGTCGAGCACGTGCCGCTTGCCGCCCACGGTGACCTGGTGCTCCTGCATCGCTTCCAACAGCGCGGCCTGTGTCTTCGGCGGCGTGCGGTTGATCTCGTCGGCAAGGATCACGTTGGCGAAGATCGGCCCCTGGAGGAACCGCAATTCGCGCATCCCCGAGAGCTTGTCCTCCTGGATCACCTCGGTGCCGGTAATGTCCGAGGGCATGAGGTCGGGCGTGAACTGGATGCGGCTGAAGCGCAGCGACAGCGCCTCGGCCAGGGTGCGGATCATCAGCGTCTTGGCCAGCCCCGGCACGCCGACCAACAGGCAGTGTCCGCGGGCGAACATCGCGATCAATAGCTCTTCGAGGACGGTCTGCTGGCCGACGATCACCCGGCTCAGTTGCCCGGTGATCGCCCGGTACGCCTCGCTCAGTTTCTGGACTGCTTCGAGATCGTCGTGGGGAGGCATGATGGTGGATACCGGGGTTCTCGTTGCGCGAGCCGGCCCGCGCCGTCCTTGGCCCCTCCGCTCGTCTGGCCCAAGGCGACCAGCTCGTTGCCGGTGGCCACGAGCACGTGGCCTTGGGCCACCACGAGGTTCCCGCCCGAAAGACCGCGCGGAGCAAGCTGGATCTCTTTCTTCAGCCGGCCTGTCGTGGATTCGAACAAATAAATCTTGTCCCGCGTGGGCCACCAAACGCAATCCCCCGCCAGGATGCCGCGGCCGTACCCCAGCTTTTCGTGGCTGTCGGGCCAACCGTGTCGGACCCGGCCTTGGTCCGGGCCGCGAAGGCTGATCCAGTAGAGCCGGTGACCGCCGGCAATCAACTGGTCGTCGACCACGCCCAGCAAGTGAACGACGTCCTCGACTTCCGGGCCGGTTTGCCAAAGGATCTGGCCGGTGGCGGCATCGAAACAGAAGATGCGGCGGCTGTCGGCGGGCGCCACCAGCAGGGTGCCCCGGTCGTACAGGCACGGCACGAGGTCGCGGTCCAGATGCGGCGCGGGCTTGAGCAGATCGCCTTCGGTCACGCGAGGATAGCGGCTGACCCACCGCAAACGGCCGTCCTGGGTCGCCAGGGCCGCGACCGCGCCGGCGTTCGTGTTGTAATAGAGCGTGTCGCGGTAGAGGGTCAGCAGGTTGTTCGTGGCCTCGAAGAAGTTCGCGCCGGCGGGCGTATCGGCGGCCAGGACGAACTGCCGCCACCGCGACTGGCCGGTCTCGGCGTCGAACGCGGCCACGTGAAGTTGAGGCTGGATCTCGTGCCGCCGCGTCGCCACGTAGAAGAGGTTTCCGTCGCTAATCGGGGCGCCTTCGAACGTCCATCCCGCCTCGCTCTTGATGGGGGGGAACACCAACCTTCCCTCGGCCTTCAGGTCGAGGCACACCAGGAATCCCTCCCTTCGAACCGTCGCCGAGGAAGTCGCCGGGCCGCTAAGTGCCGACCCGGTGCGCGCGTAGAGCCGGTCGCCGCACGCGGTCAGGGTGAATCGCGTGGCCCCCAGGACGTTGGGCAGGTCGTGCGCCGCGGAATCCGACGGCGCGCCCGCGTTCCGATCGCGGTAGACCGCCGCGTTCGGTTGCCCCCACGCCGGCGCTCCCGTGCGGAGGTCGAACGCGAGGATTTCGTCCTGGCCGGCCACGAAGACCAGTCCACCGGCGACGATGGGATGGTAGCTCAACGGCGTTTTCGCGTCATCGGCGACGCGCCGCACCCCGACCGGAGCGCCGAAGAAGGTCCGCCCGGCCCCGGGG
>JANLFZ010000230.1:0-1756 GCA_024653385.1 Thermoguttaceae bacterium
GCCTCGAGCAATTGCTGCCTGGCCCGCGCGGCCTCGTCGGCCAGTTCGGCGGGAATGGGCCCGGTGCGCACGGTTTCTCCGTGGGGGCCGTCGAAGTACAGGGCCTCGCGCCGTACCAGGTCGACAACCCCCTCGAACGCCGACTCGCGCCCGATCGGAATCTGCATGAGCACGGCATCGCAAGCCAGTTTTTCGCGCAACTGGCGGACGACTTTGTCCGGATCCGCGCCGGTCCGGTCGAGCTTGTTGATGAACGCCAGGCGCGGCACGTGGTAGCGGCGCATCTGGCGGTCGATGGTCAACGACTGGGCCTGGACCCCGCCGACGGCGCAGAGTACCAGAACTGCCCCATCGAGCACGCGGAGGCTCCGCTCGACCTCGACGGTGAAATCGACGTGGCCCGGCGTATCGATCAGGTTGATGGTCGCCCCTTTCCACTGGACCGTGGTGGCGGCACTGGTGATGGTGATGCCGCGTTCGCGTTCCAGGTCCATGTGGTCCATGGTGGCGCCGTCGCCGTCGCCCTTGACCTCGTTCATGCGGTGGATCCGGCCCGCGTAATAGAGGATCCGCTCGCTCAGGGTGGTCTTGCCCGAGTCGATGTGGGCCGAGATGCCGATGTTCCGTAGTCGTCGGGGGTCCATGCGTGGGAGAACCTCTTCCGGATCGGATGTGCGGGCTTCGTGTCCGCCTCGTATCTAGTGTTGTGCCCCCGCTGCGGGGTTCGCGCCGGCGTCTTGGATTATAGACGAAACCTCATGCGAAGCCCGGATCGAGGCAAGCCGCCGATCTTCCGCAAGGAAGCCGCTCACCTGGATGCCGACCGGTGGGCGACGCGCACTTGCCGCCCGCCCGGGGGCCTTGCCGACCAGCCCCCCGACAGGTGAAGGCGAAGAAGCGGCGCCTTCGCGCCGCCAAACGCAACGGTGGGATCGTATTATACGCCGCAATCCCGAGGCTGTCACGTGGTTTTCCCATCGGGGGCCGCGGGGCAGCGGTACGTCCCATGCGAATCGACCCGCGAAAGATCGTCGGGTGCGCCGGCATCGAACCGATTCCCCCCTCCTATAGACCAAGTGGCGGTCCGTCCGATAGACTTCCAGGTTTTACCCGGTTGCGCTGGGGGCTGAAGTTCCAGCTCAGACACGTCGCCAGGATTTGCGTGCCGCGTATCCGAGGCCGTCGGACCGGTCACGATGACACGCGACAAGAGCCTGGCCCCTGCCACGTTGGCCCGAAGGGATGGCTGCCATGAAGATGGACGACCTCGTTGCCTTGTGCAAACGGCGAGGGTTTCTTTTTCAGTCGAGCGAGATCTACGGGGGGCTGAACGGCTTTTGGGATTACGGCCCGCTCGGCGTGGAACTGAAGCGGAACATTCGCGAGGCTTGGTGGCGCGACATGGTCACGAGCCAGAACGAGTTGGTGATCCCGCCTGGCGCCCCCTCGTCCTACCAGATGGTGGGCCTCGACACGACGATCATCATGCATCCCCAGGTGTGGAAGTGTTCGGGTCATTACGACCTGTTCGTCGACATGATGCAGACGTGCCGGCAGTGCAAGAAGCTGTTTCGCGCCGACCACGTGGGGGACATGCTCAAGGAGTCCGAGTGGGTCGGGTCGCTCGGCGCTGCATTGGACGTGGGGCCGACCGGCGAACTGCCGGGGGTTCCCGGCGAGGCGATTCTCAAATGGGCCAAGACCAAGGGCAGGAAACTGGCCCCGGGCCTGGCGTTGGTCCGCAACCCCGAGGCGA
>JANLFZ010000230.1:1766-9618 GCA_024653385.1 Thermoguttaceae bacterium
GCGACACTTGGGGCGCTTGCCGAACGCGCGGCCCAATCGCCCGAGAAGCCGCTGTCGGTGGCCGAGTTGCTCCGGTACGCCGCCACCGAGCAGCCCGCCCTGACCGGCTTGCAGACGCCGTGTCCCGTCTGCGGGGGCGATCTCACCCCGCCGCGCGAGTTCAACCTGATGTTCGAGACCTACGCCGGCGCGGTCCGCGACGAAGAGAACAAGGTCTTCTTGCGCCCGGAAACCGCACAGGGCATCTTCGTGAACTTCAAGAACGTGCTCGACAGCACCCGGGTGCGCGTGCCGTTCGGCATCGCGCAGATGGGCAAGAGTTTTCGCAACGAGATCACGCCACGGAACTTCACGTTCCGCTCGCGCGAGTTCGAGCAGATGGAGATCGAGTTCTTCTGCCACCCCAACACCTCGCGCCAGTGGTATCAATACTGGCGCGACCGCCGCTACCAATGGTACGTCGATCTGGGCCTGGCGGGCGAGCGGCTGCGGCTGCGCGACCATACGCCCGACGAGCTGAGCCACTACTCGTGCGGCACCGCCGACATCGAGTATGCTTTCCCGTTCTTGGCGCCGGGCGAGTTCGGCGAGCTGGAGGGGATCGCCCATCGCGGCGACTTCGACCTGCGCAGCCACATGGAGGGGAAGCTCGTGCGCCAGGGGAACCAGCTCGTCGTGGAACTCGACGACCAGGGCAAGCCGCGCCACCGCGGCAGCGGCAAGGACCTCACCTACTTCGACGAGATCACCAAAGAGCGCTTCATTCCCCATGTGATCGAGCCGTCGGCGGGGGCCGACCGGGCGGCCCTGGCCTTCCTCTGCGAGGCCTATTGCGAAGACACCGCGCCGGACGAACACGGCGTGCCGACCGCCCGCGTGGTCTTGAAGCTCCACCCCCGACTGGCTCCGATCAAGGCGGCCGTGTTCCCCCTGGTGCGCAAGGACGGCATGCCCGAGATCGCGCGCGAGATCTACGCCTCGCTCAAACCCCACTTCCCGGTGTTTTACGACGAGAAGGGGGCGGTCGGCCGCCGCTACCGCCGCCAGGACGAGGCAGGCACCCCGTTCTGCATCACGGTCGACGGCCAGACGCTGGCCGACGGCACGGTGACCATCCGCGACCGCGACACACTCCGACAATGGCGCGTCAAGAAGGAGGATTGCGAGGCCGAGATCCGCCAGCGACTTACGCGCTAAGCGCACGCAAGGGATCGGTCGAGCCCGGTCGAGCGAATGGCGGTCGTCCAGCCGCGATCGGACGGGCGGGATGCCGTCGCTTTGGTCGCTTGGGCACGCCGGAACTCTGCTGGACACGGTGGCCGTCTTGGGGTCTACTATGGCTCCAAATACGATAGGCCCGGAAGGCTTCGTTGCCGATCCGGGAAGAGAATCTGCCCGAACCCATGGGAGCAGCATGGTCCGTACTCGGTTTGCGCCCAGTCCAACGGGGTATTTGCACATTGGAGGTGTGCGTACAGCGCTTTTCTGTTGGTTGTTCGCCCGCAAGCACGGGGGGAAGTTCATCCTCCGGATTGACGATACGGATCAGGAGCGCAACGTCGAAGAGGCGCTGGCGCCGATCTTGCGTGGCCTGAAGTGGCTCGGGCTGGATTGGGACGAAGGTCCCGAGGTGGGCGGGCCTTGCGCGCCCTATTACCAGTCGCAGCGTCTGCCCCGATACCAACAGGCGGTGCGCGAACTGCTTGCCCGGGGGCTGGCCTATCGCGACTACGCCCGGCCCGAGGAGATCCAGGCCGAGCGCGAGGCCGCGGAGCGAGAGAAGCAGACCTTCGTGTACAGCCGGCGGTATGCCGCCCGAACCCCCGACGACGAGGCCCGGTTCGAGGCCGAGGGGCGCACGGCCGTGGTTCGGCTGAAGATGCCTCGCGAAGGCAAGCTCGTGCTCGACGACTTGATCCGGGGGCGAGTGGAGTTCGACTGGGCCCGCGAGCAAGACCACGTGATTCAGCGGGCCGACGGCTCGTGCCTTTATCACCTGGCCAGCGTGGTCGACGACCACGACTTCGGCATTACCCATGTGATTCGGGCCGAGGAGCATCTTTCGAACACGCCGCGTCAGGTGTTCATTGCCCAAGGGCTCGGCTACTCGTTGCCGCAGTACGCGCACTTGCCGTTCGTGGCCGAGCCGGGAAGCCGCACGAAACTGAGCAAGCGGAAGCTGGACAAGTACCTCAAGAACCGCGATTTCGCCCAACTCGTGGAGCACGGCCGGCGCATTGCGGAGGCGATCGGGTTGGACGTTCGGCCCGAGACGTTCAACCCCGTGATCACCGACTTTTACGAGCAGGTGGGCTACTTGCCCGAGGCGATCGTGAATTACTTGGCCCTGCTGGGCTGGTCGCTGGACGACAAGACGGAACATTTCACGATCGCGGAGTTGATCGAGCACTTTTCGCTCGACCGGGTGAACAAGGCGCCGGCCAGCTTCGATCCGCGGAAGTTGATGGCGTTCCAGGCTTGGCACATGCAGCGAGTGCCACTTGATCGCAAGACCGAATTGGTACTGCCATTCCTCGAAAAGGCCCAGTTGGTGTCCTCTCCACCGAGTGACGAACAGAGACGCATTGTGCGCAGCGTCGTGACAGCGGCCGGCGATCGAATCAGGATCGCTGGCGACATCTTGGAGTACGATTACTTTTTCCGAGCAGACGACGAATACAAATTCGATCCGGGATTGTTGAGGAAGCACATCGCGACCCGTGAGGACGCAAATCGTCTTCGGGAATGTCGCGAGCAAATCCGACTTGCCGGCGCCGGTGTCAACCAGCTTCGGCAGGCATTTGCACGGCTCTCCAACGTCGCGACGGACACAACCACCGCTACACCGCCTCCGGGGTACGACCCAAGCGCAGAATGGGCACGCGCTGAGGAAATCGAATCCCTTTGGATTAGCAAAGGAAGTGTGGAGCAGTCATTCCATGGCTACGTGGATGCGGAAGACATCAGAATGGCAGACATTATCCACAAGGTTCGCGTCGCGATCACCGGACGGGAAAAAGGGCTTGGGCTCTTTGATTCTGTAGAGATCCTTGGCAGAAAGAAGTCGATTCGTCGAATCGACCGCGCGCTGGCTGAGGCCGGCTTTCCGGAACTCGCAAGTCGCCCAACAACGTATCTACCTGCCGTATCACAGCTTCCCATAGCTATCCAAGAAGTGGTCGATTTCAGTCACACAACCACGCCCATCGTGTTGCACGATGGCCACCTCAACATCCTGTATCCGAGCGAGCAGGTGACCGGTCGCGGAAGGCTGGAACTGCGCCTTGCGCCGAGCCCAGCGATTACGTTTTCAATGGACTCAACACCGGTTCATTCTTGGCCGCTTGTTGGCGAAGCGGAACTCCGGATACCGGACCTCGGTCTATCGGTGCCGGCCATTGTAACGCGCGCTCAGCCGACATCTGAAATGGGCACGATTCGCCTTGAAGGGGTTCCCAACGGTCCAATGGTGGTAGGCCGCGACGAATCGCTGGATAGCGTTGTCTTCCACGTCACGGACTTCCACGATTTCGTCGGTCACGCTGTCCGCAATGCGACTGCCAATTGCGCCTGGAGCGGGCGACTTTGCCTTGCGGCTGAGAACTGGCTGATCACAGTCGATGCTGTACCCGACCACCTCGAACGGCGGCAAGTCGCTACGAAATCCGGCGGGATCCCCATTACGCACGTTGGCAGAATCGAACGCAAGGATGCGACGCCATTCACCGGTAAGCAGTGCGAAGAGTTGCTGAGTACCATTCATTTCTTCCTCTCATTTGTCCGCGGGCAATGGGTGGCACCGCTGATCCCAGTCGGGTTTGATAAACGTGGTGACCCCATCTGGCGCGACCTTACGTTAAGGAGGACCAGTAGGGCGCCGTCGTTTAATTCCTGGTGTCCCATCCATCATATTGGTCACGTTGAGGCGCTCTTTCCGAAGTTCTTCAGGCGCTGGATGGACCCAGTGTGGCGCGAGTTCCTCCGCCCCGCAATTGGCTCGTACCTGCACGCCAATCGCCAGGGTTTGTTGGACGATACTGTCATCTTCGCACAGATTGTGCTGGAAATGATCGCGGATTTCGTCTTCATGGAACAGTCCGGATCCTCCGATGAGGCCGCGAGCGGAATCGAAGTTGTCGACAGGATCGGTCGTCTGTTCCAGCGCATCGGTATCCCAACCGCACTCCCGGACAAATTGGTCGTTCTCCGCCAATTTGCGGACGCAGAAGGACTTTCCTCAGGACTGGCGGTTATCGCGAGTATTCGGAACGCGTGCGTCCATCACAACGCGCATGGACGCAGGTTGCTTGCGCGTCTCAATGCCACCAAGCACGCATTCTACGATGCCTCGCGCCTCGCACTTTGGTATACCGACCTATGTCTCCTGTGGTTGCTCGGATACGAGGGACGGTATCAAAGCCGCGTTCACGCTGAATGGGTGGGGGAGACGGAGGCCGTGCCGTGGACGAAAGCAGGCGAGTACCTACCGGCCGGAGCGGAGATTGCGGCGGGGCGGCAGCGCGAGCCGGGGCAAACGACATGAGGCTCGCTCCATGTTAGAATAACTAAGAGCAGACGGGTGTTCGGCCAGCGGACATAGAAGGGATCGACCATGCCAAGCGTAACGCTCGAAGAGGCACGGGCTCGGTTGCCGGAATTAATTGCCCAGTTGTCGCCCGCTGAGGATCTATTCATTACCAAGGACGGCCGTCCGGTCGCTCGTCTTGTTCGCATGGCGGCGCGGCCCACGGGGCGGCGTCGTGCGGGAACGATGATCGGCAAATTGAGGATCGTCAAGGAGGACGAGGAACACTTGGGGGACTTCAAGGAATACGTACCGTGATGAAGACAAGTGACTCCGCCCCTTCCCGAGACTTCATCCGCGAGATCATCGACGAGCACAACCGCACGGGCCGGTTTGGCGGGCGCGTCCACACGCGGTTTCCGCCCGAGCCCAACGGGTATCTGCACATCGGCCATGCCAAGAGCATCTGCTTGAATTACGGCATTGCGGCCGAGTACGGCGGCAAGTTCAACCTCCGCATGGACGACACGAACCCCGAGAAGGAGGAACGGGAGTACGTCGACTCGATCATCGACGACGTGCGCTGGCTCGGCGCGAAGTGGGTGGGCATGCGCGACGACGACCCCAAGGCCGGCGTGCTTTGGGCATCGAACTACTTCGACCAGATGTACCAGTGGGCGGTCGAGCTGATCCGGAAGGGGCTGGCCTACGTGTGCGACCTGTCGGCCGAGGAGGTCAGCCGCATGCGCGGCACGCTGACGTCGCCGGGGGTCGAGAGCCCCTACCGCAACCGCTCGGTCGAAGAGAACCTCGCCCTCTTCGAGCGCATGCGGCGGGGCGAGTTCCCCGACGGGGCCAAGACGCTGCGCGCGAAGATCGACATGGCCCATCCGAACCTCAACCTCCGCGACCCGGTGATGTACCGCATCATCCACGCCAGCCACCACAACACGGGCGATACGTGGTGCATCTACCCCATGTACGACTGGGCGCACGGGTTCGAGGACTCGATCGAGGGCATCACGCACAGCATCTGCACGCTCGAGTTCGAGAACCACCGGCCGCTGTACGATTGGTTCATCGACGCGGTGAACCAGGGCCGCACCGACGACGGCAGCGGGCCGTGGGGCAAGAAGATCCACCATCCCCAGCAGATCGAGTTCGCGCGGCTGAACCTCACCTACACCGTGATGAGCAAGCGCAAGCTGCTGCGCCTGGTGCAGGAGGGGCATGTCTCGGGCTGGGACGACCCGCGCATGCCGACCCTGTCGGGCCTGCGCCGGCGCGGCTACACGCCCGAGGCGATCCGCGCGTTCTGCGCCCGCATCGGCGTTTCGAAGGTCGATAGCGTCGTCGATATCCAGCTCCTCGAGCACTGCCTGCGCGAGGACCTGAACCAGCGGGCCCCGCGGGTGATGGGCGTGCTGCGCCCGCTGCGCGTGGTGATCGACAATTATCCCGAGGGACAAGTCGAGGAACTCGAGGCCGTCAACAACCCCGAGGACGAGAGCATGGGCACGCGCAAGGTGCCGTTCTCGCGGGTGCTCTACATCGAGCGGGACGATTTCCGCGAGGATCCGCCCAAGAAATACTACCGGCTCTCGCCCGGGCAAGAGGTGCGGCTCCGCTGGGGATACCTGATCCGTTGCGTCGGCTTCGTCAAGGACCCGAACACCGGCGAGGTCGTGGAACTGCACTGCACCTACGATCCCGCGACCCGCGGCGGCAATGCCCCGGACGGCCGCAAGGTCAAGGGCACGATCCACTGGCTTTCGGCTGCCCATGCGGTGAAGGCCGAGGCGAGGCTCTACGACTACCTCTTCACCAAGCCCGACCCGGACGAGGTGGAAGAGGGGCGGGACTTCACGGCCTACCTCAACCCGAAATCGCTCGAGACGATCGCCTGCTATGTCGAGCCGGGGCTGGCCGACGCGCCGGTCGGCAGCCGCTACCAGTTCGAGCGACTGGCGTACTTCTGTGTCGACCCCGACTCGAAGCCCGGCGCCTTGGTGTTCAACCGCACCGTGACGCTTCGCGACACCTGGGCGAAGATCGAAAAGGCACAACAAAAGGAGACCGAGGGATGAAACGCTTGTTGGTCTCGTTGGGACTCTGGGCCGCCCTGGTGGTGCTCGCGGGATGCTGACGGGGGCGGTGCTGGGCGCCCGTGTCGGGCCCCGAGACCAACCCCGCCGCCGCGGCCCACGCGCAGCCGCCGGCCGCGCGATAACCGTCGGCCGACCCGAGGCTTGGGCAAGCGGCCTCAAGACGCGGTGTCGCCTCGGGCCCGCGACATGACACGTCGGGCATCGTCGGGAGCCCGCCAAGCCCGTGTCCCGCGCTACCGAGGATTGGAACGAGCCAGGATCCTGCGCTTTCTGGCTCCCTTCGGGCTTGCCGACTCGTCTTCTCCCGGGCTCTTCGGGCTCAGACGGTTCGAGAGGAACGTCTCGAACACCAAGACCACCAGCACGCCGGCGAGGAACCACGGCCAGAGGTCCTGATCGCCTTCGCGACGCCGCCGGAACGTGCTCGACAGGTCGTCGGGGTCGTCGGCCAGGATCACCTCGGCCGGTCCAGCCCACTCCTCGAATTCCGCGAGATCGACCTTGGCCGGCAACGCCTCGTCGGGATCGACATTGACCGCGCAGGCCACCTGGCCGGGCGTGGTCCCTTCCAAGAGCCGCATCGTGTAGATGCCCACGTCGTGCGTGTCTTCATACCGAAAGGCGGGAGCGGCCTGGCCGTCGTCTCCCTTGTTCGGCAGGCGGACCGGCACGCCCGAGGGCGGAATCACCTCGACCGTCAGCGGCCGGTTCGCCGGGTCGAACGGGATGACCAACGGGGCCCCGGCGGTCGCGGCGTGGCGGGTCTGCTCGGCGCCGACCAGGTCGAAGGTCAAGCGCGCCAGCAAGGGAAGGAAGATCGGGCGCAACGGCAGGTTGGTCCACCCGACGTGAGCGCTGGTGCCCAAGAGGGTGACCGAGCCGCGGCCCATCTTCTTCTGAACCAACAACGGCTCGCCGTCGTCGAGCCGGGCCATCACCCAGGCGCCGGCCGACGGCCCGGCCTCGATGCGCACGTGCTTGTACACCAAGATCGACTGGTAGAGCGAGGCCGGTTCGAGCAGTTGGGCCAGCGCCGGGTGCTGTTTGTCGAGGAAGGCGACGTGCCAGCTATCGCGCCCGCTGGCGGCGTCGGCGGTTCGGGTTTCGGCCAAGGGCGCCGGCAGCAGGGCGCTCTTGGCCTGTTCGTTCATCTGGTTGTAGGCGTCGCCCCGGACGTTCTCGCCGGCGATCCACACCACGTGGCCGCCGTGGTCGATGT
>JANLFZ010000231.1 GCA_024653385.1 Thermoguttaceae bacterium
AACCGCGGGTCCATTCCGCGGCCTGCCGCCCTCACCCCCGGCCCCTCTCCCGCAACACGGAACCGCGGGTCCATTCCGCGGCCTGCCGCCCTCACCCCCGGCCCCTCTCCCGCAACACGGAACCGCGGGTCCATTCCGCGGCCTGCCGCCCTCACCCCCGGCCCCTCTCCCGCAAGCGGGCGAGGGGAGGAATTCCCCAATCCCCAATCCCCAATCCCTCATTCTTCCTTCTCCGCCGGGTCGATCGGCTTGCCCTCCCACACCCAGCGGCCGTCTTCCCGCGTCAGCACCCGATGCGCGCTGCCCGGTACGGGCGCCTCGTTGACCTTGGGCAACCAGCGGGCGTGGTCGCGGATCACCTCGGCATAGCGCGAATCCTTGGCGAGGTTTTTCCACTCATGCGGATCCGCGCGGTAGTCGTACAACTCCTCCGAGCCGTCGGCATAGCGGATGTACCGCCAGTGCTCCGACCGCACCCCGTGGTTGTTCTGGTTGTGCGTGGTGATCGCCGGCCAAGGCCGCGGCGTGCGCGCGTCGCGAAGCTGCGGCACAAGACTGTGCCCTTCGAGCCCCTCGCGCGGCGCAAGTCCGCATAACTCGATGAGCGTCGGGTAGATGTCGAGCAATTCGGCCGGCTGGGTGCATTTCGCGCCCGCGCTCACGCCGGGGCCGGCGAAGATCAACGGCACGTTGGTGCCCGGATCCCAGAGCGTGTTCTTGCCCGTAATGCCCTTCTCGCCGAGGTGCCAGCCGTTGTCGGACCACAGCACGACGATCGTCTCGCGTGCGCGGCCGGTCCGCTCCAGGGCGTCGAGCACGCGGCCGACCTGGCTATCCATGAAGGTCGTGCTCGCCAGGTAGCACCGCACCAGCGAGCGCCACTGGTTCGCCCGGATCAGCCACGAGAGGCGCGGCTCGGGCAGTTTCCAGTGCAGGTACCACGAGAACTCGGGCGTGTCGCGGCGGTCGTCCATCTGGACCGGCGGCAGGGCGATGCCGTCTTCGCCGGGATAGAGGTCGAACCATTTCTTCGACGCGAAGCACGGCACGTGCGGCAGGCGGAAGCCCACGCACACGAAGAACGGCTTGTCGGCCGGCACCGACTGAAGCTGCGCGATGCACGCATCGGCGATCTTCCAGTCGGCCTGGTCGGCATCGTTCTCGGGAAAGACGCCCCAATCGACGGCCCGCATCTTGTCGGGCGTATCGACGAACTTGCGCGGCGGCAGCGGCATGCCCGGGGCAGGACCCCAGACGTGGAACTCCTTGGGCCGGTCCTTGGGCTTGATCGACCCATCGTGGTACACCTTGCCCGAGGTGGCGGTGAAGTACCCCGCGGCGGCGAAGTGTTGCGGCAGCGTCACGTGGGCCTTGAGCCGTTCGACGTCGCGAATACCCGGCACCAGCCCATAGATGCCCGTGGTCGACGGACGCAGGCCGGTCAAGAGGCTTGCGCGCGAGGGGTTGCACAGGGGCGACTGGCAATGGGCATTGCAAAAGAGCGTGCCGCGCGCGGCCAGCCGGTCGATCTGCGGGGTCTTGACCTGGGGATGGACGCCCAGGCAACCGATCCAGTTGTTCAGATCGTCGACGGCGATCATGAGGACGTTCGGCTTGCCCGCAGCCTCGGCCGCAAGCGAACTTGCCGCCAGCACGAGGAAAGCGATGGCGATTCTGCACATGGTGTTCATGAGGGTTCCTATCGTTCGATCGACGAGGCGAGGCCAGGTCCTTCGTCTTACGAGGGTCGGCGGGATGGTCGCCTGTGGCATGCCGTGCGCCGCCGCGAGCGACCATCGAAGTCGGAAATGCCTTGCCCCCAGTGTAGCCGCTTGAACCGCCGATCGCAGCGCCGCGGCCCGCGGGAAACCGCTGGGCGGCCACAACCCCTGCCACGGCAAGGGGTAAGGGCGATCGCGCCGCGTCTCTTGCCCCGGCCGCCGGGCGGGCCAATACTTGTCGGGACCGAGCGAATTACTTGCCGACCGCTATTCCTGCTTCCCGCTTCGGAGGTTTTTGGCATGCAAGCGCCACTATGTTGGACCATCCTGGTTTCCGCGGCCTGTCTGCTTCCCACGGCCCTCGGCTTTGCCCAGGGCAAGCAGCCCTCGACACAACCATCGAACGAGGCGGCCCAAGCGACGGCGACGAAGACCCCCAAGGACAAAACCGCCTCGGGCATCGTCGCCGTCTTCTCGCTCCACGGCGAGATTGGCGAGAGCCCGCGGGGCGATGACTTTCTGTTCGGTTCCCTCGGCGCGGAGACCCTGCACGACCTGGTGACCCGGCTCAAGAAGGCCCGCGACGACAAGCAAGTCAAGGCCGTGGTCCTCTTGATCGGCCGAGCGTCGTTTGCCGTGGCCCAGGCCGAGGAGATCCGCCGCGTGCTCGACGAGATCAAGGCGTCGGGCAAGGCGGTGTACGCCCACGCCGACTCGCTGAGCCTTCGGACCTATGCGCTGGCCGCCGGAGCAAGCCGCCTGAGCGTGGTGCCGACCGGCGACGTGTGGATCGCCGGCATCAGCTCCGAGGCGCCGTACGTGCGCGGACTCTTGGACAAGATCGGCGTGAAACCCGACTTCCTCACCTGCGGGGCGTACAAGAGCGCTGCCGAGATGTTCATGCGCACCGGCCCGAGCCCCCAGGCCGCCGAAATGCAGAACTGGCTGCTGGACAGCCTCTACGAGACGCTGGTGGGCCTGGTGGCCAAGGGACGCAAGGTTCCGCCCGAGAAGGTCCGCCAGTGGATCGACGGAGCCCCCTACTCCGCCGAGCGAGCCAAGCAGGCGGGAATCATCGACGCGGTCGAGTTTCGCCAGGAGCTGACCGCGGTGCTCAAGGCCAAGTACGGCGAGAACCTCAAGTTCGACCGCAAGTACGGCAGGAAGAAGGGGCCCGAGCTGGATCTCTCTTCGCCGCTGGGCGTGCTGAAGCTGTGGGCCGAATTGCTTCAAGGTCCGGCCCGAAAGCCGACGGCCAAGGACGCGGTGGCCATCGTCTATGTCGAAGGCCCCATCGTGACCGGCAAGGCCGACTCCAGCCCCTTCGGAACCGAGGGGATCGCCTTCAGCACGACGATCAGCAAGGCCCTCGACGACGCGGCCGACGACCCGTCGATCAAGGCCGTGGTGCTCCGCATTGATTCGCCCGGCGGCTCGGCCACGGGCAGCGAGATCATCCTTGATGCCACGAAGCGGGTGAAGGCCAAGAAGCCGTTCGTGGTGTCGATGGGCGGCATGGCCGGCAGCGGCGGCTACTACGTGGCCTGCGGCGCCGAGACGATCTATGCCGACGCCGCGACGATCACCGCCTCGATCGGCGTCGTCGGCGGCAAGTTCGCCACCACCGGCATGTGGAACAAGATCGGCATTACGTGGAGCGTCAACCGCCGCGGCGCCAACGCCGGAATGCTCAGCTCCGACGAGGTCTTCACCCCGGCCCAGCGCGAGAAACTCCAGGCGTACATGGACGAGATCTACACGACCTTCCGCGGGCATGTGAGCGCCATCCGCGCCAAGCGTCTCAAGAAGCCGCTCGACGAACTGGCCGGCGGCCGCGTGTTCACCGGCAAACAGGCCCTCGATCTGGGGCTGGTCGATCGGATCGGCACGCTCGACGACGCCATCCGGCACGTCGCCCAGCAGGCCCGGCTGAAGGACTACGAGGTTCGCGTGCTGCCGCGGCCCAGGAACTTCCTCGAGGTGCTGCTGGAGGATCTGGGCGACCGCGAGCCCGACGGCAAGTCGGTCTTGGTCGGCGCCGCCACGGCGCCGGTCGGACCGAACCCGCTGTGGCGGGCTGCTTTGCCGCACCTCGAAGGCGTCGAGCCGAAGCGGCTGGCCGCCATCAAGGCGGTGCTCGACCGCATGGCGCACCTCCAGCGCGACGGCGTGCTCTTGACCATGCCCGAGTTGGGCCTGGCGCCCTGAGACCGCTTTGGCGTTCGTGCCGTAAGGGCCTGCCGTGGGTTCGATCTTGCCCCCTCGGCGCTTCTCGGCGACAATGGGGGCCGTCCTGAACCGAAGGAGGAACGGAGCCATGCAGGCCACCATCGAGTTGCCCAAGGCGTTCTCGGTGCGCGACGACCATGAGATCTATCCGATCCGGCATCTCATGGCTCGGTTGAACCCCAAGCTCCGCGTGGACCAGGTCGCCACGGGGGTCCACGTGAACGGCGGCTGCACCGTCTTCTGGGGCATCGTCTATCACGAGGACCAGCGACTGGCCAAGGACAAGGTCGAGGCGGCCCTGCGGGAAGCGGGGTACGATTTCGCGCACAATACGTTCACGCCCGCGTCGGCGCTGTGGACGAACTCGCCCGGCTAGGCGCGTTGTCCGCCTTGGCGCGCGGGCCCGGCCCTGCGGGCGTCCGCCTGGGAAAATGCCTTCGATCCAAATCCCATGGAGACCGGTCATGAGCAGATTCGAACCAGCCAATCGTCGGGAGTTCCTCAAAGCGACGGCGTTTCTGGCCGGGACCTCGGTGGCCGCCGGGCTCGCCATCGCCCGGGGCGCGCACGCGGCCGGGAGCGATGCCATTCGGGTCGCCTTGATCGGAGCCGGCGGCCGCGGGACCGGCGCCGCCGCCCAGTTGATGAGCGCCGATCCCGGCGTGAAGCTGGTCGCGGTGGCCGACGCCTTCGAGAAGCGAGCCGTCGGGGCCGTCGAAAAGCTCAAGAAGCAGTACGGCGAGCAGGTCGACGTGCCGCCGGGACGCATCTTCTCCGGCCTGGAGTGCCACAAGCCGGCCTTGGAGACCGACGCCACCCTCGTCGTGCTCGCCGCGCCGCCCGGGTTTCGCCCGCTCCAGTACCAGGCGGCGGTCCGCGCGGGAAAACACGTCTTCATGGAGAAGCCATGCTGCGTCGACGGCGTCGGCTACCGCATGTTGCTGGAGGCCAACAAGCTGGCCGACGACAAGAATCTCTTGGTCGGCGTGGGTCTCCAGCGGCGCCACGAGACGCGGTACATCGAGGCGATCAAGCAGATCCAGGACGGGGCCCTGGGCGACATCCTGTTCTTGCGCGTGTACTGGAACGGCTCGGGCATCTGGAACCGCCCCCGCGAGCCCGGCATGACCGAAATGCAGTACCAGGTCCACAACTGGTACCACTTCTGCTGGCTTTCGGGCGACAACATCTGCGAGCAGCACATCCACAACCTCGACATCGGCAACTGGGTCAAGGGCGACCAGCACCCGGTCGAGGCCAACGGGATGGGCGGCTGCACGGCACGCTATCTGGGAGCCAACCGCGGGACGGGCCAGATCTTCGACCACCACTTCGTCGAGTTCACCTACGCCGACGGCACGAAGATGTACAGCCAGTGCCGGCACATCAAGGGCTGCTTCAATCTGGTCAACGAGTTCGCCCACGGGACCAAGGGCATGGCCCCGTGCAGCGGCCCCATCGGCCAGGGGCGCAAGGCCGACCGCAAGGCCAAACCGAAGACCAAGAGCGTGGGCGGACACCAGCAAGAGCAGATCGATCTGGTCGCCGCGCTCCGCGCCGGCAAGCGCTATAACGAAGGCCACTACGGGGCCACCAGCAGCATGACGGCCGTGTTGGGCCGCCTGGCAAGCTACTCGGGCAAGGTGGTCAAGTGGGACGAGGCCGTCGCCAGTAATCGCACCGAGTTCCCCAAGGAACTGCGGTGGGACGCCCCCGCCCCGGTCCAGAAAGACGCCGAGGGCAATTACCCGATCCCCATGCCGGGCGTGTTCGCGCCGGTGTGATCGCGTGGGCGTTCTTCAGGGTTCCAATCCCCAATCCCCAATCCCTAATCCAGCGGCAGCCTGACCGGTTTGCCGGTGGCCAATGCGCGGTCGATCGCGATGCACACCTCATGGGTGTGGTACGCATCGGCGATGTTGCAGTGCGACTCGTGGCCCCCGACGATGCAATCGACCAGGTGGTTCACCTCGGCGTCGAAGGGGTGGTGCTCGACCGCGCCCGAGTCGGGCAGAATGGTCTGCATGGTGGTCCATCCGGTCTGGCCGGGCAAGAGCCGCTTGCTCCAGATGCGGTTGTCGCGGAGGCTGCCTTCGGTGCCCAGAAGATCGATGTTGAAGGCATACGGGATCTCGGCGTCGAACAGGGCCGAGGTCTTGCCGATCGAGCCGTCGTCGAACTTGAGAATGGCCACCACGTTGGCGTCGAACTCGAAATTGCCCTTGAGGTTGTTGCCGTAGGCAGCGACTTCGACGATCTCGCGGCCGGAGAACCAGCGGATGGCGTCGACGGCGTGGCAGCCGCCCAAGAGCATCGTGCTGCCGCCGGCCGCCTTGGTGTGGCCCCACTCCCAGCCGGTCCACCACGGGGCCAGGCCGTGCCAGTAGTCGACCTCGACGTAGAACAGTCGGCCCACCGCCCCGGCGGCCAAGAGGGCCTTGAGGTTCTGAAAGAGCGGGTTCCAGCGCAGCACGAAGCTGACGACGCTCCTCACGCCGGCCTTGGCCACGGCATCGCGCAACGCCCGGTTCTCGTCCATCGACAGGCACATCGGCTTCTCCATGAGGAGGTGCTTGCCGGCCTGGGCCGCGGCAATGCCCTGCGGGGTATGGACGTCGTTCGGCCCGCTGAGGTTGACGATGTCGATCCGGTCGTCGCGGATCACCTGGTCGAAATCGTCGTAGATCGTGCAATCCAGATTGAACTTGCGTGCCAGCCGTTCGGCGCTTTGCCGGCGGCGGCTGCTGACGCTAACGATTTTCACCTGGGGGTTCTTGAGCCAACTGGCGGCATGGGCGTAAGCGACCTGCCCTGCCCCGTGGATGGCGACTCCGAGTTTCCCGTCGATCATCTCAGCGCTCCGATCCGGGGGGAACAGCAAGGGATGCGAATGCAACGCGAACGACAAACCGCGCCCTGAAGATACGCGATGAGGCATCCGGCGCACAGCCCCCGCGAACGGTTATCTTGGGCGTCGCGCAGAGCGTTTCGATTCTCGAGGCCTTTGACGGCCGCGGGAACGTCCGCTAGCATAGACGCGGAAGGTGGTTGCAGACCGATCAGGCGCCCGGAGGGTCACGCCGTGCGGATGGAGGTGGAACAGAAGTTCCCGGTCGAGAACCTGGCCGAGGTCGAGGCCCGGCTGAAGGCGGCGGGGATCGCCGTGTCTGGCGTGCAGTTCGAGGCGGACGTGTACTTCGCCCACCCGGCGCGCGAAATCGCGCACCGACGAGGCCCTGCGCATTCGCCGCGCCGGCTCGTCCGTCTTCATCACGTACAAGGGCCCGAAGATCGACGCGACGACGAAGACCCGCCGCGAAATCGACCTGCGCCTGCCTGGAGGCGATCCGCCGCCGGAGGCGTGGAGCGACCTGCTGGCGGCGTTGGGATTCCGGCCCGTGGCCGAGGTTCGCAAGCGCCGCCGCAAGGCGCACGCCGATTGGGAAGGTCGCCGTGTCGAGATTTCGCTCGACGACGTCGACGAGGTGGGCACCTTTGTCGAGCTGGAACTGGTCACCGACCCCACCGACGTCGAGGCCGCCAAGGCGGTCCTCGCCTCCCTGGCCAAGCATCTCGCGCTTTCCCAAAGCGAGCGCCGAAGTTACCTCGAGCTGTTGCTTGCGCGCCGTGGTTCAGGCACGGAGCCGGGTCGTTTTGGCTCGTGAGGGCCTGTAAAACTATTCCTTGCTCTCTCATGTTTGCCCAACTTATTGTTTTACAGGCCCTAAGGGCGAGTTGACATCCTCCGGGCGCCGTCGGTAAAATGTGTCGTGTGGAACGGCCTTGGCGGGCCGTTCCCCCCTTGGAGCCACTAGAGGCGGCTTCGTTGAGTTCGGGGCGTGGCGCAGTCTGGATTAGCGCGTCTGAATGGGGTTCAGAAGGTCGCAGGTTCGAATCCTGTCGCCCCGACATGCTAAAGCCCGCCGTAGCAACAGGTTACGGCGGGCTTTGTGTGTTCTTGCACGTCAGTACGCCCGGGCATGACGGCCGGCCCTCGGATCTCCGGCGGCCCTCTTCTGGCCGGTCTTGGGGTCGATCGAGAGCATGACGGGGTGCCCGATCGGCGGGGCGACGACCTTCACGCGGTGTCCCCGGGCCGCCAGCTCGTCGCGCGTGGCCTGATCGAAGGCCGCGTAGACCGACAGGCTTCCCAGCTCGGGCGACGTCTGGTTGAACGATCCGACCAGGTGATCGGTCACGAACCGCGGCGCGGTGACCGCCTGGTCCGGCGTCAGTCCGAAGTCGATCGCGCCGAGCACCAGTTGCAGCGTCACCTGGTCCTGCACGTCGCCGCCGGCCACGCTGACGGCCAGCACGGGCTTGCCGTCCTTGAAGATCATGGTCGGCGTCAGGGTGATGCGCGGACGCTTGCCGGGGACCAGGCAGTTGGGATGGCCGGGCCAGGTGTTGAGGCTTCGCAAGCGGCTGTTGAGGATCACGCCGGTCTGGCCCGCCAGCACCCCATCCCAGCCGCTGGGCGTGGCGGCAATCACATTCCCCTCGCGGTCGGCCACCAGGCAGGTCGTGGTGTCGCGCACGGGGTCCGGCGAGACCCGGTACTCGGCCGGCGCAATGCCCAAGAGCGGCTTCATCGCCCGCGGGTCGCCGGGGCGCAGCTCCCGCGACGCCCGACGCCGATCCACCAAAGGCCGGCGCAGATCGGCGTAAGCCGTCGAGAGCAACCCATCGAGCGGCACGTCGACGAAAAGCGGGTCGGCATAATAGGTGTCGCGATCGGCCAGCGCGAGCTTCAGCGCCTCGGCGACCACGTGGACGTACTCGGGTCCGTTGTGCTTCATCGACCGCAGATCGAATCCCTCCAGAAGCCGCAGCGACTGGAGCAAGCACGGCCCCTGCGTCCACGGGCCGCATTTGAGCACGGTGTAGCCCCGGTACTCGATCGCCACGGGCTCTTCGATCCGCGTGACGTGCGTCGCCAGGTCGGTGTAGCGCAACAGTCCGCCGTGCGACCGGCTCCAGGCATCGAGGTCGCGCGCGATCGGGCCGCGGTAGAAGCAGTCGGCAGCCAGGCGCAGCCCGCGGCGGCGGTCGCCGGGTGACTGCTTCTCGGCGTCGATCATCCGGCGGACCGTTCGGGCGAGATTGGCGTGCCAACCCTCGCCGTAGGGAATCTTCTTCCCCGAAGGCAACGGCCGGTCGAGCAAGCCGAGCATCGGGCCCGCGCATTGCGCAAAGGTCTTGGTGCCGTAGCGGTCCAGAAGGGTAATCAGGGAATCTTGCCCTGCTTCTGGCGCTGGAAATACTCGATGGTTGCCAGACGCGGAGCCACGCCTTGGCCGCAGACCACCTCGACGACGTTCCGCCGCGCGTCGAAGACGAGCACCGGCACTTCGCCGCCGAAGCAGAAGTTGGCCGGATCGGTCACCGACAGCACAAGCATCGCGGCCACGGCCGCGTCGGCCGCGTTGCCCCCGGTCTTCAGCATCTCGAGGGCCGCGTCGGCCGCCTCGCCTCCTCCGGCCGCCACGATGCCCTGGGTCCCTTCGGCCTTCCAGAGATCGCCCGGCGTGGATCGCTCGGCCGCCGGGGTCCGGACAGCCGATCCTAGGACAACGAGGCCAAGAAGCAGGGGGACGTAGCGCCGCATAGAACCCTCCCGTTTCTGATGAATTCCGATGCCTGGGG
>JANLFZ010000232.1 GCA_024653385.1 Thermoguttaceae bacterium
GTTGCGGTGCTCGTGGCAACCCACGCAAGATCGGCGCTCGCCCGGCTGGAAGTTCACGAACGTCCGCATGCGCTGGACCTCCATGAAGTCGCCGTCGAGGGCCTGGAAGAACACGTTCCGCCGGGCCGGCACGGTGAAACACGCGGAGCCGTCTTCGTGGACGGGCACCACGCCGTGCAGCACCTTGACGCTGAGGTGCGTGTACAGGCTGATGGCCGCCATCTGCCCCGGCGACGAGTCGTTCCCGTGATAGCCGAGCACCACCGACCACGGCCGCGGCACCTGCTCCATCACCCGCAGGTACTTCACCGTGCCCGGCTTGACGCCATCAAGGCCCTGATACACGTCCGCCACCACGAGGGTCGCTTCCTTCTCGGCCGCGTCGGCCGTGGCGGACACGCCGGCCAAGACGGGCGGCATGGGCCGGGGTTCCAGCGGCCGCGCTTGCCAGCACGACGTCGTTGCGTCGCGGTAGATCGGCACGCGGTTGCCGAACACGTCCAACAAGTACAGCCCGTACCCGGCCTCGTCGTTCCACATCCCTTCGGGATTGCACGAAACGAGGAAGAACTTGCCGGAAAGCGCGTCGGCCGAGCGGTCGGCCAGAGGGAACGGATCGGCGTACCACGGACCGTAGATGTCGACCATCCACCGGCCATTGCGGTACTGGCGCAGGCCCCAGTTGCCCTTGGGCACGCAGCCTGGGGTCAAGGCGGTCATGGCCTCGGGAAACCGCTTGTTCTTGTGCAGATCCACGAGCAAGATCGCGCCGATGTTCCCCGGGCAGTGGCCCGCGCCAAGGCACACGACCCGGCTCGCGCCCGGCACGTGGCGCGCCTGGTTGTAGACGGGCGGCGTGCCGATGTTGTTGCCATAGATCTCTTCGGAACGGCTGCCGTCGGGCACCATGGCCCAAAGCGACTGGACCGCCCCGGCCCCTTTATCGACGTACTCCCAGCGGTTGTACATCACGCGGCCGTCTTCCATGACCGTGGGACAGAACTCCGAGAGCGCGCCCTGCGACAGCGCCCGGAGCCCCGTGCCGTCGGCGTTCATACGATGGAGGTTCGTCACGGTGAGCGAGTGCCCGCCGCACAGCACGCTCCGCTCGGTGCGGGTCGAGGTGAACACGATGCCGCCGTCGGGCAGGTAACAGGGGTGCATGTCGTCGGTCCAATGGCCGTAGCGACACGGGTTCTTCTCCAACTCGCTTAGCGGGCACATCGCGTACGTGGCGATCCGTTGGGCCTCGTCGGCCGGCGGGAAGGTCAGTTGGCGCAGCCCGCTGCCGTCGACGCCGATCTCGAAGATGCGGTATCCCACCGGCCGGGGCGGCTTGTAGTTGAAGACGATCCGCCTCGCGTCGAACGAGAGGTCGTAGCGGTCGACCAGGCCGTCGGCAAGCTGCGGCGCGACCGGGAGGACTTGTCCATCGCGGATCGACAGCGTGAACAGCCCGCCGCCGAACCGCCGGATACCCGCGTTGAACTCGTCGTAATAGTGGTCCGAGTCGTACATCGCGCGCTTGACGAACAAGAGTCGCTTGTCGGCCAAGAGTGGGTTTTCGGTCACCAGGGCCTCGCGCCCGAGGGCCGAAAGCTCCTCGAAGAGCCGCCGCGAGGATTCCTCGGCCGGATCGAGCCGGCTCGACGCTCGCTCGACAAGTCGGCGCCGGAGATCCGCAACGCGCTTCGACAACCGGCCGCCCGGGTACTTGGCGTACGCGCTTTGAAGCGTCTCGATGGCCCGGCGAAGCGACTCCACCTCGCGCAAGGCGGTTTGTAGCTCGGCCGCCGTGACGCACAAGTCGAGCCAGCGCGGGTCGGACGCCGGGCTGTTGGCCTTCACCAGCGCGTCGCAGCGCTGGGCGAGCGCCGCCCCGTCGGGACCGAGGCCATCGACCGCGGCTTGCAGGAACTGCCGCTCCAGGTCGGTGTTCGTCCCGTGGGCAAACCATCCGCCGGCAGGGTCGAACCACGCGGCATCGACTGCCTCCAAGAGCCGGTTCCGCGAGCGGGGAAAGTCATGCTCGACCATGGCCCACAGCGCCGCGGCCGGATTCGACGATACGCGGACCGTGGTGAACCAGCCCTTCCTGGCCCCCTTGTTCAACGAGACGACCAGCCGGTTTTCGCCGCGCGCAAGCGGCAGATCGACTAGCGCCGCCTCGTGCCATCCCCGCCGCTTCGCCACCGGAACCCGGGCGTAGCCCTCCAGCTTGTCGCGCAAAGTCACCTGCCGGCCATTGAGCCACACCAAGGCGTCGGTCGGCTGGATCCCCGCGCCCGACGGCGGAGGGCGATAGGCGAATCCGCCGAACCCTTCATGGCGACTGAGTTCCAGCGTCAGCGCCGTGGGCCGTTCCGCCACGATGGTCACATAGAGGTAGTCGGCGCCCGCACCGCTGAGATTCGGATTGCCTTGGGAATCGGCCGGGCAGGCTGTCCAGGGCGGGCTGCCGGGCTTGCCTTGCGCGCCCGGCGCGATGCCGTCTCGCGTCACGGCCACCGGGTCGAATGCTTCGGAGCCGAGCGCCGCGCGGTGCCACGTGCCGATGCGCAAAGACCGCCGTGCGTCGGTCTGGCCGGCCTGCCACCGGTCGAGTTCTGCCCGAGTTGCCAGCAGCGTCTCTTGGAGCGAAGGCCGCCTGGCGTACAACTGGTCCTCGGCCGCCGACGCCCGCGACGGCAACGCGAGGAGCATCGCAGCCACGACGATGGCCCCAAGTCGCCGAAGCCGACGATGGGCCAGCGGGCCGGAAGCCGAGGGGGAGCAGAGGTTGGGCATCTTGTTGTCTCTGTTTGCGGTCCCCGGGGTGCGAAGGGGCTCTTCCGGAATCATGTTGCACCCAATTACATTGCGCTACGGAGCGTCCGTTGTCAAAGCCGGTTCCCGGCCAGTCTATCACGTTCACGCCAGACGGGCCAGCGTGTATAATCGTGCAAACGGTCCTTTATGCGTTGAAGAACGGGGTGAATCCATGCCGATTGTCGTCGAAGCCGTGTACGAAGACGGCGTGCTCAAGCCTGACTCGCCGCTGCCGCTGAATCAGCACGAGAAGGTCCGCGTTACTGTGGAACCGCATGCAGTTGGCCGGCCCGCGCGCAGTCATCCCGTGCAGCGATGCCGAACTGATTGAGCAGGTTGCTCTCGACAAGGGCCTTGAGTACGAGCAATGAGCCTGACCTTCGCCGATATCCCGGCTGGCGCCGCGGTCTTTGTCGATGCGAACACGTTCGTCTATGCTCATTCGCTGCATCCACAGTTCGGATCGCCCTCCACGCAGTTGCTGGAGCGGATCGAACGCCGGGAGCTTTCCGGGTTCACCTCGGCTCATGTCCTGGGCGAAACCTCGCATCGGCTGATGACATTGGAGGCCTGCACGGCGTTCGGCCGGCCCTTTGCCGGAATCGCGGCCCGGTTGCGGCGTCATCCAGCGCAGGCTCAGACACTGGCGATCTTTCGACAGGCGATTGAGGGCATTCTCGCTTCGGCTGTTTAGGTGCTGGCGATTGACGGACGCCTGATCGCCGAAGCAGGCGATGCGAGTCGGAGAACCGGCTTGCTGACCAACGACGCGCTCGTCGTGGCTGTGATGCAGCGCCACGGGCTGACGCATCTGGCCAGCCACGATGCGGACTTCGACCGCGTGCCGGGGCTGACCCGTTACGCGCCAACGTGAGCCTCTCACTTCAGCTCGATCACTTCAACTCGATCACCGCCACGTCCTCGCCGTCGAGCGTGATAGTCGTCTTGCCGGCGTTCCACGAAACCTGCCCGCCGCGGACCAGTTCGCGGCTTTGCGCGGGGGCCGGGCCCTCCAGCGAGATTGTGGTTGTGCGTCGCTGGGCGCTGTCGTTGAATACCGTGAGGTACCGCGGCGTCCCTTCGCCGAATCGCTCGACGTAGACCTTCGCCTCGCTCGACCTGGCCCGCGTCAAAGGCGTCCAGCCCGCCTCGGCCACCAGCTTGCACAAGGGCACGTACTTCTTGAACAGCGGCCGATCGCGGTCGTACAGCTCGGGCCGGGTGAAGTAGTGTCCCTGCGAGGCGTTGTGGCTGAAGAAACCGGGGAACATGCCGTAGGCCAACGACCGCTTCATGTACTTCTCGACCAACTCGGGCCCGAACTTCTCGAACTCGGTGTTCATCAGGAAGCAGTACGGCTTGCCCTTGCACAAGGCGCGGCGGTAGAGCAGGTCGGCGTCGGACATCGGCGACCAGCGGCCGCCGTGGTTCCAGTCGGTCTCGGTGCCCAGCACGTCGAGCATCGGGCAAAGCCAGGGAAGCTGCGTGGGCGCCCCGTTTGCCATCATCAGCTTGCCCATCGGGTGGATATCGCGCTCGATCCCCCGAACGTACTCGAAGGCGACCAGCCCCCGGAAGATGGCCGGACGGTGCGTCTCGGGCGAGAAACAAAGCGGCGTCTGGGCCGCGGCGAAGTGCTCGCGGCGGAAGTCCAACTCGTCGGTCACGTAGCCCTCGCTCGAATCGACGTACTCGCCGTCGAGGTCGCCGCGACGCTTCGGCCCGTAGAGCGACTCGCGGATTTCGGGGTTCCACTTGTTCTTGAAGTCGGTCACGTCGCCGGCGATGCCGGGCATCGAGTTCATGCTCCACACGGCCCCGTTGCACCAGGGCGTATCCAGGAGCCGGGCCGGGAACTCGCCCTGGGCGTTGTGGTAGCCGCTGGTCAAGAGCGCCTTGGCCTCGCGGCGACCCTTCTCGGCCAGGCGGCGGGCCTCGGCCAACGCGGCCTCGAGCGTCCGCGGCATCTCCTTGGGCATGGTCATCCACCAGGTCATCGGCTCCGTATAGCGGAAGGTGATGATGCCGTGCGCGTCGTCCCAGGCGGTCTCGTCGTTGCCTTCCTTGAACTTGAAGCCGAAGTCTTCCCAACCCTTGACGCGGCTGATCTTGGCAAAGGGCATCCACAGGCCCTGCTCGGGCGTGCGGCAGCGGAAGTGGTCGGCAAACAACTCGTAGTACCGGGCCAAGGCCGCGCGAAAGCCCCAGGCCGGATCGAACGCGAACCGGCAGAACCGCACCCGGGCCGAGGGTTTCTCCGGTGCCAGTCCCAGGTCGTAGGCCAGAAACAGCTCTTCCGTGCCCGCGTTGTAGCCGACGCGGAAGAAGGCGGGCGACATCATGTCGATGCCCAGGGCCGTGCCTTGCGAACCGCGGGCGACGGCGCCCAGCGGATAGCGCGACAGCCGGCCGCCCCCGGCGTGGAACCGGCCCGTCGTCATGTATTCGCCGCCCGCCGCCACCGGGGTCGCGCGCCGGGGGTCGTCGAGCCATAGCGACGAGGCGTGCGCAACCGGCACGGCATAGACCAGCGTCACCGCCCGGTCCTTGCCGCTGGTGTCGGTGAGCGTCACGTCGAAGAATCGATCGCCGCCTTGCTCGGTGGATCGGCACTGCATTTCCAGGCCAAGGGCCTGCTTTTCGATGCGGACGAAGTCGCCGCCGGCCGCCACGTCGCGGACCTGGAATCCCTCGACCGGCGCGTGCCGCCGCACGACCGGCACGCCGTCGAACCGCGCGGCGCCCTCGGGCGTCTTCACGACGCGAAGTTCCGGATCCTTGAAATACGCCTTGCCGCCGTGGCCTCGCAAGAGCAAGTAGAAGCTCACCCGTTTGACGGGCTTTTCGGGAAGCACGACCACCTTGCGCTGGTGCCAGTCGTGCGTGCCCGTCGAGAAACTCGCCGATTGGCCCCACAGTTGCGTGCCGTCGTCGTAGACCAGGTCGAGGTAGATCGAGTAGTCGGGACCGGGCGAGCCGGTGACGCCCTCCGCCTTGCTCCAGGCCGTGGCCACGATGGGCTCCGGCCGAGTCTGGTTCAGCTCGACCACCTGCGATACGCCCCGCCGGGCACGTGCGTCGCCGCCGTTGTCGCAGACGAAGGCGTTCCCTTGGCGTTCGAATCCCTGCTCGTACCGCCCGAAGCGGCCGGGCTTGAGCAGGTTCTCGCCGGCCTGGGCGGTGCTCAAAACCGCCTTGATCGTGGTTCCGTCCGCCGGGGCGGCAACGCTGGCGCAGACCGGAAGAGCGAAGAAGAGGAGGGACGACAGGAACAGCTTCGAGTGCGGCATGGCGGGTTCTCCAGAGGCAGGACAGCTCGCCTGTGGTATCGCAGAAAACGAGCCGCCTGACAAGTCCCCACCACACCAACCCGAAGCGCCAGCGAGGGACCCCTTTGGCCTTGTTTCGAAGCTCCGGCTTCGGGACGCACCTCCGCGAAGCTCCGCTTCGCAACGGTCACCGAACGAAACAGAGATTCGTGGAACGCGGTTCCCAAGCTGAGTTTGGGAACCAGGAACTCAGGCAAGGGCGGCGCGCAGGCGCTCACGAACCGCCTGCCAATCGCGCGCGGAAAGATGCCCAATCCGTTGAACATCGTTCACCGACGCCATACCGAGGTACGCGCGGAACGCCGAGGGCAAATGGAGTCCGGCGGCCTTCCAATCCTGGAGCACATAGTCCGACGAACTGGTCGCCGAAGCTAGGTTGCTCGTCAATACACCGAGGATGACGTCCGGACGCTCGGCATGGTAGACATCGCTGGACACAACGACCATCGGACGCCGCTTCACCCCGGTTGCGCCGGGAAAGTCGAACGTCACCACGTCGCCCGGCTGGATGTTAGACACGGCCGCCTTCCTCGGTTTCGACACGGCCCCATGTCGCGCGTGCCAGATCGCGATAATCCTCCTCGGTCCACTCCTCGCGGTAATCGACCACTGCTTGCGGCGGAATATCGTTGAGGATCATCGTGGCCAGGCGCAGCCGCTGGTCGGCGGGCAGGGGACGAATCGTTCGCTCATACAGATCTTCGACAGGCGCCATGGACGCGCTCCTTGTTCTGGCCGAGCTTCCGCATGATTCTATACGACCGCGCACTGCTTGGACAAGAGTACTCTGTCGACCTCGCGACGCCTACTTCTCCGGCAGGATCCTGATCGGAATCGCCGGCGCCGTGCGCACGGCGGTCTCCTTGCCGGTCGACATCGTGCCGCTGAGGATCACGTTGACCTTCCAGCCCGCGGGAGCCTCCTTCGGGACGGTGATCGTCACGGGCAGTTCGCTCTTGTCGGCCGGGATGGGCTCGGTCTTCACGGCAATGCCGACCGGCGCGTCGACCACGGCAAGGTTGATCGGGAAGTTCGCCCCTTCCTTGCGCGCCGCCTTGACGTCTTCCGCTCCGATTACGGTACGGGCAAACGGCTGGTTGCCCACCGCGCCCGTGCCGACGATCGTCGGCGCGAAAGCGATCACGGGAGCATCGGGCGGGGCCGTGATCGTGAGCTTCGCCTGTGCCTGGCCCGCCGGGATGACCGCGTCGCTGGCGGCAAACCCCGGCGGCAGGCTCTGCACGGCCAGGTTGATCTCGCTGCCGAAGCCGTCGCGCCGATCGGCGGTCACCGTGACGACGACCGAATCGCCCTTGGCCACGCGCTGGACGTCGGGCACGGTGCGCAGCACGCAGTCGGGCTTGGGCGGCGCGGCCACGAGGCGATAGGCGAATTCGTTTCCGCCGTGGCCCTGGGCGTCTCGGATCCTCACGAGGTAGTCGCCGGCCGCCGGAAACGTGAACGCCAAGCGCGAGTCGGCGTGGTGCAGCAATAGCGGCTGGTCCGGATCGACGAAATCGTCGCTCTCGGCGTGGATGCCGCCCTGCGCGTTCATCACACTAAGGAACGAGTCCAACGGCGATTCGAGCCGCCGGGCTTGCACGTCGAACACGAAGGTCTGGTTGGCCTGGGCCGTCACGAGGAAGTAGTCCACGTCGCCCGGCTGCTGGATGCGCCCGTTGATGACCACGGGCAGCGGTACCCGGTTCGCCTGCGCGATCGCGTCGTTCGGCTCGGTCTCGCGCACTTCGGCAAAGTCGCCCACGGCGAACGGCACCACGTTCGTCGGGATCGCGCCGGGCACGGGCCCCACGAACCGCAGCGGCGGCGAGTCGGCCGGTATGGCCAGCGGCATGGTCGCGGCGGGCAAGGACACGCCGCCGAGTTCGAGTTGAACCGTCGTGTTCCGCTGACCGCCCAGCGGAAAAACGTCCGTCAGGTACGCAAAGGCCCCGATCGAAAGCCGGTAGATGAAATCGGCCCGGCCGCGGTAGATCACGTCGCGAACCTCGAGCGTGTAGTCGCCGTCCTGCGGGATCGTGTACGCCAAGAGCGAGTCGGGTTTGTGGCGAAAGCGGTCGACCGAGACCAGGGCCTTGCCGGCCGGATCGAACAGCGTCAGGCTCGTGTCGAGAAAACCGGGCACCGTGTCGGGCAGGTAGGCCAGAAGGCTTCTGGCTTGCACCTCGAACACGATCGTCTGGCCCTTCTTGGCGGCAAAGCGGAAGTAGTCGCGATCGTTGTCGAGCACCTGGCCGTTGACGAGCACGGGCAAGGCGGGAAGCACTTGCGGCTTGGCCCGATCGCTATTCGGCTCGACCTCGTTGACCTCCGGCAATGCCCCGATGAAGAACCGCACCCGATTCGAGGCGCCGCCGGGCGTGATCAAGCGAAGGTCGCGCTGGCCCAACTCGGCATCCGGGGCGACCGTGATCGCCACGCGCACCGCGTTGGGGTTCACCACCTGAACGATCTTCGTGGAAACCCCGGCCCCGGTGATCCGCACGCCGCCGGCGTTCTGGAAATCCTTGCCGTTGATCGTGGCCTCGATCGTCTGCCCACGGGGCGCGCCGGCCGGATACACATAGGTGACGACCGGCGGCGGGGCCTGGGCCAGGGCCACTTGGGCGCCCAACGCGACCATCGCGGCCAATAGCGAAATCCAGGTGCGGCGACGACACAAGGCGAGCGATGTCGAGAGATTCATCGTAGGACTCCTATTCGTAGGACGGCCCTTTCGGGCCGTCGCCGCCGACGGCCCCGAAGGGCCGTCCTACGTGCGGGCAGCTAGGGCACCGCCGGCGGCGGAACCTTCTCTCCCGCGACGACCTTCTTGACCAGGTCGGGGTTGTGGACGATCGGCGGGATTTTGTCGGGCGGGGTGGCGAGGTTGGCAGCGCGCCACTGGATGGCCCCCGGCGCGCCGGACGCCAGATAGCCCGCGGCCGAGACGATGATCCACTCGTCGGTGCGCGGGGCGAGTTGCACGAGCGTCGCCAAAAGTCGATTCTCGCCGGTGTGCCAGAGCTTCACGGTGCCGTCGCCCGAGGCCGTGGCCAGCTTCGTTCCATCGGCACAAAGCGCCGCACCGTAGACCCAGTCGCCGTGGCCCGCAAGCGTCGCCACGTGGGCGCCGCTATTGGGATCGTAGACCCGCACCGTCTTGTCGGTCAGGGGAACGTACATGCGGTTTCCGGCCGGCGCCCAAACCACGCCCAACGGCCAAGGCACCCCGAGGTCGATCACCCGGGCCAGTTGGCCGTTGTCGCGC
This sequence comes from Thermoguttaceae bacterium, assembly GCA_024653385.1. GTDB lineage: Bacteria > Planctomycetota > Planctomycetia > Pirellulales > Thermoguttaceae > JANLFZ01. The sequence continues at coordinate 9,409 of JANLFZ010000232.1, forward strand.
CGGCGCAAGCGGATCGCGCGGTCGGTCGGGCCGGCCACCGCCACGGCCACCAGTTCGGCATTCGGGCCAAAGACGGCGCCGCTGACCGGTTCGAGCTGATCGAGTCGCACCAGCCGACCCGGCCCTTCCGGGCGGGAGGTGCAAATCGCGTGGGGATACCAGAGGTCGGGT
>JANLFZ010000233.1:0-6873 GCA_024653385.1 Thermoguttaceae bacterium
CGTGCGTCGGGTACCACATGGGGCAGCCGTTCTTGCGCCAGTCCTTGTACGAGCCCAGCGCCGGCGCGTCCAGCGAATGGGGATGGCAGTACTCGCCTTCGGAATAGACCAGCCGGCCGAACACCCCTGCCGCGTACAGTTTCTCCATCGCGTACAGGTCGTCGTGAAAGACCGAGGTCTCGAACATCGCATAGACCAGGCCTCGGTGCTTCCGGCAGCACTCGAACAGGCGATGCGCGTCTTCGAGATCGCCCCAGAAGGCCGGAACCGCCGTGGCCACGTGCTTGCCGTGCTCCAGGCAGAGCATGGCATGCCGGGCGTGCGACGGCGCGTCGGTAGCGCAGAAGATGGCCTCGATCGAATCGTCCTTGACCATCTCTTCCAGCGACGGGTAGGTCTTTTTGCACTTGGCCTTGCGGGCCATGTCGGCGCAGCGGTCCGGAAACAGATCGCTGACCGCGACCAACTCGACGTTGGGATGATTCTGAAGGTCGAACGCCAGGCCGAACTGGCATACCCCGTGACCGACGATTCCGACGCGGACTTTGCGGTCGCTAAAGGGTTTCCACTGCTTGGTCCGGTCGTAATCGGTCTTGGTCTGGTCGAAGCCCGGGATCCCCTCGCCCGCCCGAGCCGAGGCGATCAAGGGGCTTGCCGCCGCGGCCGCCGACGCGGCCAGCAACGTCCGTCGGGAGAGTCGTGCCATCGGAGAATGCTCCTGTGCCAAGAGAAGAGGCTTGCCCGTTTCGCACGTATCGCCGCCATTTTCCCACACGGGCAAGGCGGCCGCAAGCGACAGCCGGCCCCCCCAGTCCACGGCCCCACGGCGCCGGCGAGGCGAAACTCACTCCCCCAAGGTCGACTTGCGCCGCAGGATGTGGTGGTAGTGCTGAGCGAACCGGTGGGCTTCGTCGCGCACGTATTGCAAGAGGCGCAGGGCATAGGAATGCCGCGCCAGGCGAAGCGGCTCGGCCGAGTCCATGACGAAGACCTCTTCCTCGCGCTTGGCCAGGGAGATGACCATGGGCGGCTCGATTTCCAGCGCGCCGAAGGCGGCCAAGGCCGCGTGCAACTGGCCCAGTCCGCCATCGACCAGCAAGAGGTCGGGAAATACCTCGCCTTCCTCGCGCAGGCGATGGTAACGCCGGGCCACGACCTCGTGGATCGAGGCGAAGTCGTCGACCCCTTGGACCTCGCGGATGCGGTAATGCCGGTAGCCCGGCTTGAACGGCAGCCCGTCGATGAACTGCACCAGGCTGGCGACGGTCTCGGTGCCGGCCAGGTGGGCGATGTCGACCCCTTCGATCACCCGGGGTGGCTTGGCCAGGCGAAGCGTGCGCTGGAGTCCGGCCAGCCCTTTCTTGGGGTCGATGTGGAAGACCTCGGGCTGGACGTGGGTGTCGAGTTCGCCCCGCTCGTCGAGCGTCTCCAAGAGGTGGATCTCGTCGCGCAGCCGGGCCGCCTCTTCGAACCGCAACTCCCGGGCCGCCGCGGCCATCTCCTCGCGCATCTCCTCCAGCAAGTCGTGCTTCTTGCCTTCGAGGAACTTCTCCAGACGCCGAATGTCCTTGCGGTAATCTTCCTTCGAGATGCGGAGATTGCACGGGGCCGTGCACTGCTGGATCGAGGCCAAGAGGCACGGCCGGAACCACCGCCACCGCTGGTCGCCCTCGTCGATGTCCAGCGTGCATGTGCGGAAACGAAACACCTTCTGAAGCACCTGAATCGCCCCGCGCAATCCCGCGGCGCTGGCGAACGGGCCGTAGAGCTTCGTGCCGCGGGCGCGGGGTTCCCGGGTGAAGGCCACGCGAGGGAAGTCCTCGTCGGTGTGGATCTCGAGGTAGGGGAACGTCTTGTCGTCCTTGAGGTCCTGGTTGAACTTCGGCTGGATGTCCTTGATGAGCCGGGCTTCCATCAAGAGGGCATCGACTTCGCTTTCGGCCTCGAGGAAGTCGATGTCGCGGATCTCCTGCACGAGCTGCGCGGTGCGGCGGTCCTCGGCCGCGGCCTTCAAGAAGTAGCTGCCCGCGCGAGCGCGCAGGTCCTTCGCCTTGCCCACGTAGATCACCCGGCCCGCGGCGTCCTTCATCAAGTAGACGCCGGGTGTGTGGGGAAACGAGCGGACTTTTTCCGCCGCCTGCGAGTTGTCGCGCGGCTGATCGGACATACAAGCCGTTCGATCGGTTGCGTGGAACGATCTTCCGCCGTTCATTATACCGGGGACCGAACCGCGCGACGAAGGCTGGTTGATGGCGTGCGAGGGCCGACGCCGGCGCGTCGTGCCACTGTTTGAAGCGACACTTCCCGGCCGCCCGCCGCGCGGCAGCCGCTATTGCCGGACGCGGAAGCGGCTGACCAGTTCGTGCAGCGCGCCGGATTGGCCGTCGAGGGTCTCGGTGCTCGATGCGAGTTCCTCGCTTCCGGCGGCGGTCGTATCGGTGGCTTCGGCGATATTGCGAATCGCCTGGGCGACTTCGGCCGCGCCGGCGGCCTGGGCTCCGGCGGCGGCGGCGATCTGGTTGATCCGCGCCGCCGTGGCGGCCACTCCCTCGACGATCGCCTGGAGCGACTGGCCCGCCTCGGCGCTGAGTTGGGCCCCCTCGTTGACACAGGCGGTCGATTCCCTCAAGAGCGACGAGACCTCGCCTGCGGCGCGGCTGGACCGCTCGGCCAGCTTGCGCACTTCGTCGGCGACCACGGCGAAGCCCATACCGTGCTCGCCCGCCCGGGCCGCCTCGATCGCCGCGTTCAGCGCCAGCAGGTTGGTCTGGCTGGCGATCTCGGAGATCACGTGCATGATTTCACCGATGCGCTGCGAACTTTGGCGGATCCGGTCCATGGCCTCGATGGACCGCCGGACCGCCGACGCGCCCTGGTCCGCGAGCCGGCTGGTGTCCGCGGCCACGCGCTCGGCCTCGGCCGAGTTCGCCTGTACCGCGGCGGCCGACCGGGCCAGCTCCTCCGTCGATGCGGTGACCTGCTCGACCGCGGCGCCCTGGGTCTGGGCGCTCTGGGCAAGGTGCTGCGAACTCTCGGCAATAACGCGCGACGTTTCTCGGAAGCCGTCGACGCTGCGGGAGACCTGCCGGATCAGAGTCGAGAGGTCGTGAACCATCTGACGGATTCCCGCGGCCAGTTCGTCGATGGCGTCGTCGCCTTCCACGACGATGTCCTGGGTCAGGTCGCCCTGCGCGGCCGCGGAGACCACGGCCTTGAGCGTTTCGACTTTGCGGCGCAGCGCGTCGGCGCGTTTCCGTTCGGCCTCGGCCTGCTCGCGCTCGCGTCGGGCCTCTTCCTCCCGGCGCCGCCGTTCTTCTTCCACGCGCAATTGCTCTTGCTGGGCCGCCTCGGCCGCCAGGCGGTGTTCCGCCTCGATGCGCCGGCGCTCTTCCTCGGCCTGCCGGGCGGCAGCCGCTTGTTCGCGAGCAGCCGCCTGGCGGATTTCGTCCATGGCGCGGGCGACGGCAGCCACCGTCGCATTGAGGGCCGACGCCATCTGGCCGATCTCGCCCCGGGCGTCGACCTCGAGCCTCTGCTGGTAATCGCCCTGTGCGACCTTCGCGAGCACGGCCACGGTGCGGCGCAGCGGCAGGACGATCGAGCGGGAAGTCACTACCCCGATCACCGTGCATATCACGACCGTGACCGAGCCGATCGCCACGAAGGTTCGACCACTCCGGTGCGCGGCCGTGTCGAGCGAAGCCACGGCCGCCTCGACCGCCGCCTTGCTCTCGGCGGCGCGCTGTTGCTGGGCATTGACCCGCGCCTTGCGGGCCTGCACCTTGGCCATGGCGGCCTCGACGCTCTTCGTCTGCGCCGCCTGAAGCTGGTCGATCAGCTCGCGCATCTGCTTGAAGGTCGTGCATGCCGTGCCCTCGTTGCTCGACTTCGAGGCGAACTTCAGCTTGCCGGGCTGCGCGGCCAAGGCCACCACGCGCCGCGTGGCAGCCTTCCATGCGGCGAAGGCCTCGCGCACCTTTGCGTACAGGGACCGGCTCTCCGGCGTGGTGAACTGCTTCGAGGCCTCGCCCATGCGCCGCTCGGCTTGCTCGATGTTTTCGAGATTCGCCCGGTCCGCAGCCCGATGCTCCTCGGCCTCGCTGGCCACCAGGGCCATTTTCTCGGCAATCACGGCCTGATGGACATCGCGGTCGGCCTCGAGCAGCAAGATGATGCTTTGCTCGAGGTCCTCCAACCGGACGACGTCCTCGTTGATCATCGGGAGCACGTCGTTGGCGAGCATCGGCGTGATTTCGTTGTCGATCCATGCAAGAAAGCGCTGGTTGGCCAGTTCCTGCGTGGTCTGGGCGAACTGGGTAAGGCTCCGCCAGCCCAGCCCGATCAGCCCAAGGGCCGAGAAGACCGAGATGGCAACGATCAACGCGATTTTTCGGGCGATGGTCATGGCAGCACGTCGCGGGTTCGACCGTTGGACATGTCGTCAGAGTTGATCCGCCTTCAGGCCGAAACAAACGGCTCCGACGACCTCTCCCTGCTCGTCGATGATCGGCAGCGAGATCTTCTGGTCCTCGGCATTGGCCGATTTGTCGAACTTGCGGTCGCTGATGTCGACCCCGCCCTTGCCGCCGTTGAACGACTTCTGCCACTTGGGTTCGTCGCCCTGCCAATAGTCGCTGGTCAACTCGTTCTGGCCGACGTTGGCGCCTTGGTTATCCATCACGAACACCTCGGTCAGCACGCGCAGTTCGCCCGCCAGACGCTTGATTTCCTTGGCGCAAGCGTTGTTGAGTTTCTGCTGATGGATGGGCAGTTCGTCCTCGGCCTTGATCCACTCGGCGTCGATGGCCTGGATTTGCGCCAGAGGCGTCTTCGCGTCGTTCTGCCGCTTCACTTCCTCGACGAACACCCGATTGGTGCAGAGCGGAATGAGCTTCTCCTTGGCGAACGCCTTGACCTTGTCGGTGGCGTTGGGCGCGGTGTCAATCTCCTTGGCCAATCGCTCCTTCAAGGCGGCGATTTTGGCGTCGTCGGCCCCGATGGCGGGAAACGCGCCCGCGCAGAACGCCCCAAGACACAGCATCGCAATCCAGTTTCTCATCGCTTGCGACCCTCTCTCGACACGAGACGGAGAACGGTTCTTGACATCGCGCCGGGCATGCCGCGCGAGTTGCCTTGAGCAAGAATAGTCCACGGTCGCGCGATGGGCCGCCGCAACCGGGAACTCGTGCGGATCACGTACTTCGCTTGTGCGGACCAAGCAGGGACAGGCCACGGGAGACACCCGCGGTGACGGGACAGGCCCCACCCGTGCGCAGGATGGCGCAGCCGTCGCGCCTTGCGAGAACCGGAGGGTTTGCCTCAACCAACGTGCTGCGGGATTCCTGGGAGACAGCAGTGCATCCGCTCCTGCCCTTGCGGGGACCGTCCTTTTCGAAGCGTGCGTCGGCACGGCAAACATCGGCTCTTTCCCAAAGCGCAACCGGATCGAGCGGTCGGCCCCGTCGTTGACAGGGGCCCGGCGCGCCGGTAGGGTCCATAGCATGGCTCCACGATTTCACAGGTTGCTGGTGTCGGTTCTCGCGGCTTTCGTGGTGCCATGCATCGGGTTCAACGCGGCGGGTGCGGGCGAGGGCATGCCGACCAAGGCGAAGCGTGCGCCGCTGCCGCGCTACACCGAGGCCGAGATCCGCGCATTCGTCGACGAGGTGGTGCCGCACGTCGAGCAAGTGATGGGGCGCAAGTTCAAGGTCATTCCTCCCTTGGTGATCGACGACACCGAGGCTGTCGCCCGCATCCTGGCCGCCGACATGGAGCCAGAGTACCGCCGAGAAAACCCGACCTTGAGCGACTCGGAGATCCGGCGGCGTACCCTCGCCGCGGCCAGGCGCTACGCGCCGGAACTGCTCGGCAAGTATGGAGTGAAGGCCGAGAAGCTGGGCCTGTTGCCCAAGAACCTGGCCGGCACGCTTGCCGAGCACCGCATCGACCCGAAGCACGCCACGGGCATTCTCAAGACGCTTTTGGCCCACGAGTTGACGCACGCGATTCAGGCGCAATACGTCGATCTGATGGGGATGCTCGCGGGGGCCAAGACCGACGACGCGCAGGCGGCCTCGACGGCAGTGATCGAGGGACAGGCGATGTTCGTCCAGGAACAGGTAGGCGATGCCCTCAAGCTCGGCCCGGCCGCGCGAGAATACTCCCGCATCTTTTCGCTGGAGAGCCAGGATTTCCCGGACCCCAACCAGCGCACGGTGGCGGCGCACCAGGAGTTCACCTACCTCGAGGGGAAACGGTTCGCCGAGTGGCATTATCGGGAGGGCGGTTCGGCGAGGCTTTGGGACATCCTGGCCAAGCCTCCCGCGGTGACCGCCATGATCGCCCGGCCCGCCACCTATGCTCCCACGGCGCCGCCGCGACCCGACCTGGCGCCGGCGTTTGCCGGGATGGCCCCGCTGTGGCGGAAGCGGGGGTGGGTGGTCGAGGAACGCGAGTTGGGCGAGATCGACCTGCGTGCCGCGTATGCCTCGGCCGACCGCGACACGATCGACGCGTTGACCGAACCCGTGCGCGCGGCCCGCCAACTGGCCGTGCAGGCCCCCGAGGCGCCCGCGCGTTTTCGCGTCACGGCGTTCGACATGGCGACTCCGGACGCGGCGGCACGCACGCTGGAACTTCTCGGCAAGCCGATCTCGGCAGAGGTCGCGGCGTTGGAGAAAAGCGGCTCGGTCCGTGCCAGGCGGTTCGAGGCGCGGGCGTTTGGAAGAGTGACCGCCCATGCCTCGCGGGAGTACGTTGTGCATTTGGAGGACGGCCACGGCCGAATCCTCGTCGACCGCCGGGTTGTGCTGGTCGCCCGCCACACGCGGCTCGTCGAGGTGGTCATCGACGACTATGCCATGCCGAACCGCG
>JANLFZ010000233.1:6883-9579 GCA_024653385.1 Thermoguttaceae bacterium
AGTTGAGGTCGATGGTCGAGCAGGCCCTCGGCGGGACAGCTCGGAAGGCCGAGTAACGTTTTCTCGAAGGACGTGGCTTCATGCGTTTGGTCATGATGGGGACGGGCCCCTTTGCCGTGCCGACTTTTCGCGAGTTATATCATACCCATCACACCCTGGTGGCCTTGGTCACGGGACCGCTCCGAGGGCCGCGCGAGCGACTGGCGGCCGCCACCCCGATGCGCGACCTTGCGCATGAACATGCCACGCGGGTGTTCGATCCGGAGGACATCAACTCGCCGGAGTCGCGGGCCGAGTTGGCCGCAATGGACGCCGACCTCTTCGTCGTGTGCGACTATGGCCAGATTCTCTCGGCGGAGACGCTGGCGGTGGCCAGGCTGGGGGGCGTCAACCTCCATGCATCGCTCTTGCCCAAGTATCGCGGGGCGGCGCCGATCAACTGGGCCCTGTACCATGGTGAGGCCGAGACCGGGGTGAGCGTGATCCACATGACCCCGCAGGTCGATGCCGGCCCGGTGATCGCCCAAGGGGCCACGCCCATCCGCCCTGAGGAGACCGCCGTCGAGTTGGAAGCCCGGCTGGCCGAGTTCGGGGCGTGGTTCGTGCGCCGGGCGATCGACCTGCTCGAAAGCGGCGATCTGCAAGCCTTGCCCCAAGACCCCGCCTTGGCCTCGAAGGCCCCGCGCCTGAAGAAGACCGACGGGCTGATCGACTGGACCCGGCCGGCCGAGGCCATCCGCAACCAATACCGTGCCATGGAACCGTGGCCGAAGACGTACACCTTCTGGCACCGCGCCAAGGGGGCCCCGCTGCGGATGATCGTGGGCCCCCTGTCGACCGAGGCCGGCCGGCCCGACGTCGCCCCCGGCACCGTGCTCGAGGCCGATCGCCACCGCTTGGTCGTCGCCGCGGGCCAAGGGGCCGTCGTCATCGGCGGCGTGCATCCCGCGGGCAAGCGCCCCATGTCGGTCGAGGAGTTCCTCCGCGGTCACCGGGTCCGGCCGGGCGACCGGTTCGGGCCCGAATCTCCGTGAAACCGGGCTTGCCGGCGCTATCGCAGATGGGCCTGCCGGATGGAGGCCAATCGGCGCAGGGCCGGTTTGGGATGCCGGCGGAGATCGAACAGTCCGCCGTGCGGCAGCGGGTGAGGCTCCGCGTCGCGGAGTTGCCCCCAGAAGATCCCCTGAACCAGCGGCTTCGACAACAACAGCGGCACGTACCGCTCGATCCAGGCTTGCTGGCCCGCGGGCGTCCAGTCTCCCGGCGGAAGGCTGGTCTTGCACAGGGCCAAAGGGTCGGCCCCCGAGCCGCTGGGGTACGTCAGCCTGAGAAAGAGTGGGACTCCCAAGAGTCCCCAATAGTCGATGCCTTCGCTGAACTCGAGGAGGTCGCGCGGGGCCGATCCGCCGGGCCGAAACCCGACATTGATCTCCAGCGCCACCGCGTTCATGCCCAATCCGGTCCGCAACAGCGCGTCGGCGAACTGGAGGGGAGGGAAGTCCTTCGGCTGCCGGCTGAGATACTCTCCCCACGGCTGGTCGAACGAGACGAGCACCGAGGCTCGGGGATCCTGCGCGTGGGTGACCTCGACGGCCCGCGCGGTCAAGCGCACGATCTCCTCCTCGGAAAGCGAGAGGATGCTCGCCGTGTTCGCCCCGCCGGAACACAGCCAGTAGTCGACCCGACCCCGATAGCGCCCGACGGCCGACTCGAGGTATTCCGTCGCGAACGAAAGCACGCCTTCGTAATCGCCGTCGCAGACGTGGAGCCAGTCGGGCAGGCGGCGTTCGTCGAAATCGATCAAGGGCCCGGCGCAGACCGCCAGTCCGTTGGCCCGGCACCATTCGATCTGCCGGTCGCAGACCTCCCAGAAGTACTCGCCCTCGCCCGTCTCGACGTCGCGCCAGACCATGGGCACGTTGGCCGCGCTGAACGTCTGAAGGAACTGGGCGGCCGTGAAGTCGTCCAAGGGCGCGGAGCCCAAGTCGGCGCCGAGCACGGTGGTGATGCGGCTGCCCAGACGGCGCCGCACCGCCAGGGCCTGCTCGGTGTACGAGGCCACGAGCAGGTCGGCGGCATCGAGGGCCGCCGCCAGCGCCCGCTCGGCTGCCCGCACCGACTGGGACGATTCATGGTCCGTGCAGGCGGCTTCGCCGAAGTGCTCGATCGCCTCGGTCAGCCGGGCATGCACCTCCGCCGGCACCTCCATGCCGATGGCCTGCCAACTGGCCAATTGGTTCCGCACTTGGGTGAGCTTGCCCCGCGCGAGTTCCAAGGGAAGGTAGTACGGCTCGGGCCGCTCGCGGAGCGTTGCCGTCGAGAGCATCAACTCGCCGCGTCCCTCGACGAACCAGGGCACATGCAGGCTGCCCGAGTCGGAACCCGCTCGCTCCAGCCACAACTCGTTGTCCTGCGCGCGGACGCGCACGTGCCAGGGCACCCGATCCATGCCGGAAAGATAGGCCTGCCGGATCATCTCCTCCTTGATGCGATCCGGCGGAGCGACGATGAACCGCATCAATCCCATCAGGAGGCATCCCTCGAGAGACGGCACAGCGCCACCGCGGGCAGCAGGCGTGAAAGTCCGCCTGTCAGTCTACCCGAGGCCCGATGAGACGACAAGGCAGAACCGCCGCGAGGGGGCCTCAGGTTCGCGCGCGGCGTCCCAACCACGGCACGGCCTCGCCCCCCTGAGG
>JANLFZ010000234.1:0-1890 GCA_024653385.1 Thermoguttaceae bacterium
GCGCTTCCTTGCTCTCTCATGTTTGCCCAACTTATTGTTTTACAGGCCCTAACCGTTCACGGGGACTCTCGCGATTTCCGCGGCGAGGCAGCGTGGCCTACGGCCTGCACCCCGCGTCGCGCACGTCGAGTGCCGGCAACCCGAGCTGCGCTGCCGGGCCCGAGGGAGCGAACTCGACCCGGCCGCTCTCGTACGACGCGAGGTGCGGATCGGCCAGCAGCCAACCCTCGCCCGCGGGCAAGGGCGCGGTGCCGGCCTGCCGGTAGTCCTCCAGGCGCACGCCCTCGACCTTGCCCGCGCCGCTGAAAACCACGTTGTCCTTGGCCTGGGCGATGGCCTCGGGCCGAGTGATGCGGATCGAGCCCTTGGCCACGAGGACGTTCTTCTCGACTCGGTACCCGGACGAGCGGGGAAAGGTCAAGGTGGCATCGCCGTCGCAGACGAACACATTGCCGCGAAGCGTGTTGTTTCGGGCCATGTGGTTGTGCGAGGGCCGAGCCACGCGCACGCTCAGGTTGCCCTCCACCAGGCAATCCTCGGCCTGTTCGTCGAGGTAGTAGGCCGAGGCCCCGTATCCGCCCGTGTCGACAATGTCGTGGATGTAGTTGCCTCGCAGCACGATCCGCTTGCAGAAGGTGATGTAGATGCCCGCCCCGTCGTGGAGCACCTGCATGGCGCGCGAAATGCGGTTCGACTCGATGCGATGGTCCTCGCCGCCGCAGGCGATGGCCGTGTAAGGCGTGTCGTGAACCGTGTTGTGCTCGATCCGGCAGGCGCGCCCGCCGCGCCCGTCTCCCCACACGGCGATGGCGCTGGGGTAGATTCGGCCGACGTGATGGACATGGTTGTTGCGCACCAGGCATTCGCCGCTGAACTTCAGCCCGCAGGCGCCGGTGTCATGCACGTGGCAGCCCTCGATCGAGAGGCCCTTGACGTTCGAGGCCCGCACGCCTTGCCCGGCGACGTTGGCGATCTCCAGCCCGGCGAGCGTGCAGTGCTCGGCGTGGGCCACTTCGATGGCCCCGGCGAACTTGCCCGCGCCGAACCCGCCCGCCACCAGCGGCGTGTTCGTCACCGACAGCACCAGTCCGCGCACGGTCACGTCGCGCACCGGCCGGCCCGCCTGACCGCGGATTCGCACGATCGACTCGACGGTCGGGGCCAGGACCTCGACCTTGGTCATGTCCTGGCCCGGCAGCGGCCAATAGACCAGCTTTCCCGCGGTCCGGTCGAGGTACCATTGCCCCGGTTCCTTCATCCCTTCGCGCACGTTCCAGACCACGTACTTTTTCACGCCGAAGGCGCCGGGCGGATGGCCGCACGGCGTCGAGAAGCGCAGGGTGTGGCGCGCAAGGTCGTTCTGCGCGACCCCGACGACCGATTCGTCCCACATGTGATAGACCGTCACCTCGGCGTTGGCCACGTCAAGCCAGGGACCGAGATCATCGGGGCGGTACGTCATGGTGCGCAATTCGTCGTCGGTCGGCTTGCGCTTCCAGCCGCCGCCGGTCGTGCTCATCCAAGGCACGTTGAACTCGCTTTGGTGCGTGAAGGTGCCCTCCTTGGGCAACCGGGCGCGCGAGCCCATGCGGCCGTCGACCACCACCATGCGGAAGTCCCACGGGCGCTGACCCGCCCGAGGCAATGCGGCCGCCCAAAACGCCTCGCCGTCGCGGCGCCACCCCGTCACGCGTCGCCCGCCGTACACGATCGCCTTGCCGCCCTGGGCGGCCTCGATCGAAAGGCCGGAATCGTCGGGACCCAGGTCGATCGGCTCGTCGAGCACATACGTTCCCGCGGCAACCACGATGCGCCGAGGCCGCCCGGCCTCTCCGCGGCGCGACAACGCCACCGCGTGAGCCAACGTCGCGACGGGACCATCGCGGCCGT
>JANLFZ010000234.1:1900-5383 GCA_024653385.1 Thermoguttaceae bacterium
CCCGGTCCACGTGTCCCGCCCGACCGGCGAAACGAAAATCGTTCTCCCGGTCGCCGGTTCCGCGGCGCCTGATTCCCCGGTCGCGCCCATGCCCAGACACGCCGCCAGCACCATCGCGCCGCCAACGGTTCGTACAAAGCCCATCACGGCCTCCTCCGGCTACTCTGCTATCGGATTTCTGAACCCGGCAGGCGTCGCGCAACGACCCGTTCGTTGGAACTCGTCCCGGAGGGACGGTTGAAATCTTGGGGGGCAACGTCGGCGTTTCAGCCGTCCCTCCGGGACGGCCCTGCGGATCGTGCGCCATTGGCAACCCAGCGCCGTCCAACCCACGCCCATCGCTTCGCTCTGGGCGTGCCACCCGACCGCGTGTCGGCCTCAGGCCCGCCGGCCGCCTTCTTCGAGGACCCGAAAGCCCATCAGGTCGCCGAGGTCCTGCACGGGCTGCATGTAGTCGCCGTAGAACACCGCGCGGTGCAAGAGCGTCATCACGTCGCCCTTGATCACGTCCTCGCCCCACTGGAGGAACAGACGCCGCGCGTCGGGCACGCTCTGGGTGAACTGGGTGCGGCACGCCAGGGGGCTCTTCGAGGTCTCGAGGATCTTCCCGGTGACGATGAGCATCGTGTCGAGGTTCACGAGCTTGGCGCAGGTGACCGGCTGGCCCACGCGGTTCTCGACTTCCAGGGCCACGCCGCCGCGGCTGTCGGTCTGCGTCCGGATGACGAAGGGCAGGCGCTTGCCGCCGGGGCCATCCATCTTCGTGGCCGACGTGCAGTGGAAGTGGACCATCGCGTTCTTGGCGGTGTCGATCACCGGGTCGCTGATGAAGCCCGGCACGCGGAAGGCGTAGGCGAAGATCAGCATCGTGAGCGTCGAGTCGATGTCGCCCTCGCACGCGCCGACCAGGCCCTGGTCGTTGAGCTTACTGAAGGTCAGGCAGCCCCGAGGCGTGCCCATGCAATGGGTGCTGCACACGGCCTGGGCGTTCTCGGCCATCATGAGCTTTTTCGTCGCGAGGTAGAGCCTGGCCGAATCGATGATCTCGGGCCGGGTGGGCTCGACGATTTTCTTGGCCTGGCTGAGCCAATAGTCCTGGGCCTCGGCCTCGGCCTCCTTGGGGTCGATCGACTTGAAGATTTCCATCACCCGATCGTTGGGCACGGTGACCAGCTCGGCGCCGAACTTCTTCTTGACCGCCTCGGCCGAGCAGGCGGCGGGCGTGCCGTGCGGCGCGCCGATCGCGAGAATCTTCGTCTGCTTGAGCATGGCCGGGGTGCGCAACAGGGTGATGGCCCGCTCGAGATCGGCCCAATCGCTCGACGGCAGGAGCACGACCTTGCGGCGTTCTTTGTGCCACTGCGGGAAGTACATCCACCCGTGGCCGCTGAACGGCTGCGAGAATAGCGCGGTGGGCAGGCCCACGTCGATCAGTTTCGTCAGCACCGGGGCGTCGCCGCCGTGGCCCGAGAGGTGGACGATCAATAGCGCATCGGCCCCCTTGAGTTTGGCGGCCACCTCTTCGACCTTGGCGGGCGGCAGGAGGTCGCCGCCGACGAGCTTGACGCCCTGGACCTTTTTTTCCAGTTCGGCGAAGTGCTTTTCGAAGCGGTCGATCTCTTCGGTGGGGTGGGTCAGGTAGGCGTCGCCGGTCCGGCCGGCGTAGACCTTGTAGATCTTCGCCGAAGGCAGATTGGGCCAGGCCCCGGCCGAAGCCCCAAGCGCCATGTTGCCCCAATGGGCCGCCAAGAGTGCCCCGCTGGCCGCACTACCCATGAACTGTCTGCGATTGAGTGGGCTCATTGGTTCCTCCTCGGGTGGAGTGACGAACAGGTGGGACATTGAATGGGAAGGAAGCTACGCCGGGAAAACAGTATATCCGGCCATCCCGCGCATGCAACCTAGCCAGGGCGTCGTCGGGCTCTTGACGTTTATGCCCACCCCGGGGTGGTATCACGGGGCTCGCGTTCAACACCAACCCCGCTCGAGCCAAGCCGGATGCCAGCGGGCGGTTTGGGCTGCGACGCGGTCGAGGCGTTGTCTGGCCGCCGGCGAAAGCGGCGTCCACGAGGCGCTGAAGTTTTCCTTCACGTGGGCGTCGGTGTGCACCCCGCAGATGCACACGTCGATCAGGGGGTTCTCGAGCACAAAGGCCACCATGTCGCGGGCCAGACCGGCGTCGCGCGCCGGGTCGCGATCGGCCAGGAGTGCGCCCCGGGCGAAGGGCTTGATCGTGACCATCCCCAGCCCCGCGCGCTTGGCCGCGGGAATGATCTCCTCGGCCGCGCGATGACGGATGTTGTACGGCACCGAACAGACGTCGAAGGCCCGGCCGTACTTCTCGAACGCCTCGAAGTACTTTTCGGCGGTGAAGTGGCAGCCGAAGCCGGCAAAGCGAATCTTCCCCTGTTTCTTTAGCTTGTCGATCGCCTCGATCGCATACGACATGTCCCAGTAGCCCGACTGTGGCGTATCGTTCTCGGTGTTGGTCACCATGAACAGATCGAACCAATCGGTCTGCCAAAGTCCCAGCCGCTCGTCGACCCACCGGAAGATCTCTTGCCGGTCGTTGGGCACGCCCTTCATCTTGTGGCACAGCCGGGCGCTGACGATCACTTGGTTCCGCTTCTTGAGCCGTTTGACGACCTCGCCGGGCACGGTGTGCTCTTCCTTGGGCGTACAAGAATCGAAGAAGTTCACGCCCAGGTCGAGGCCCAGCGAGATCATCCGCATCGCTTCGTCGAGGGTGGGAATGCGGAGTTTGCCGCCGTCGGGCACCCGGGCGTAGGACCAACTGTGCCCGCCGAAACCGATCTCCGAGACGCGCAGCCCAGTCTTGCCCAGCAGGCGCGTGGCGACCCGGCCGGGCTCGAGCTTGCGGGGCTCGGCGGCCGGCGCGGCGCCGGTCAGCGACGCGGCCATGCCCGCGGCAATCGCGGTGCGGCCGACTTGTTCGAGAAACCGCCGCCGCGTGGGGCGGCGGCCTGCCGTGTCGTGGCTAGGCATCATCGGATCACCTTCGTGTCATCAGGATCGACCACGCCATCGCGCCGGGCCTGTCGGGGTCGGCGGTGTCGAATCGGGTCTCGCGGAGCCATTGGAACTCGAATCGCGACGAGAAGTCTTGCCGGATCTCTTCCTCTTTCACCCGCGGTGGACCGTAGCGGGGTGGCGGCTCGTTCGCGTTGCCGGCGACGATCAGCACCTGCGTGCCCGGCTTCGACAGCCGGCACAGGGTCTCGACATACGCGGCGGCCTGCCCCGCCCGCACCCCATGGTAGCAGCCGCGGTCGAAGATCAGGTCGAACGGTTCGAGCTTGGGCGGATGGAGCACATCGGCCAAGAGCCAGCGCACGCGGACCTTGGCCTGGTGGGCCTTTGCTTCGGCCCGGGCCAACGCGGTGGGCGCCAGATCGATGGCCGTCACGTCGAACCCGCGGCTTGCCAGGTAGATCGCGTTGGTGCCCGTGCCGGAGCCCAACT
>JANLFZ010000234.1:5393-9507 GCA_024653385.1 Thermoguttaceae bacterium
CGCCCGGCACGGTTTGAGCGTTCCGCCCTCGACCGCCTTCTTGAGTTCGGTGGAAGGCCGACCCGTGTCCCATCCCGGCCGGCGATCGTCCTGGTAGGCCGAGTCCCAGCGGGCCAAGAGCTTGATGCCTTCGGCCGTGTGCGGGAGGATCCCGGCCGGCAGGGGCCGGCGCGCGAGCACCGTGCCGCCGCCGGGCTTCTCGATCGAGATCTCGCCGGGGCCGCGATTCCAAGGCGGCAGCCACAGCCGAAAGGCGTGCTCGTCGGTCGCGATGACGGTGTACTGCGGCACGCCGTCTTTCTCGACGCGTTCGACCCTGGCCAACGGAAGGTTGTCGTTGTTGGCGCGAAGGTGAAGCACCTGGAGGAACTGGGCAGCCTCGGCGCCCGGCTTCGACGCCACGCGCACGGCGTGTGCGCCCGGCGTCCCGCCGGCCGACTCGAACTTCGCCTTGTCGGGGAGCACGTCCGGGAGCACGAGATCGGCCCAGAGCACTCCGCCCGGTTCGGCGATCCGCACGCGGCGGCCGAGCACTTCCGCCGGGGCGGTCGACACGAGGGTCCACGCGACGGGCCGTCTTGTCGGGGCGACGAGGTCCTCGACCACCAGCGTGGCGGGCTTCAGCAGGATCACGCGGCGGGTCCAGGTCGCTGCCGGCTCGCCGCCCAAGGGGACCTCGAGCACGGCCACGGTGAAGAGGCGATGGTCCTCGAAGGCGACGATCTCGGCCGAAAGCCCGGTGCTCTCGCCCAGGGCCAGCTTCCGGAACCGCTCGAACCGCTCCTTGCCGACCTCTGCGGCAACCGCCGGCTCGCGCAAGGCCAAGGCGTCGCCAGCCCGCAGCGACGGCCCAAGGGGCTTCGCCTCGGCTGCTGCCTGGGCCCCAAGCGGCGCGACCGAGAGGGCACCCAGGACGATCGCCGCGAAGGCGGCCGATCGTCGCCTGCCAGGACCGAGAAAACCGGTGCGGACCATTCGAGGACCTCCTGGTCGTTCAGCAAAGACAGTTCGGCCAGCGTCAATCTAGCGCCGCGGCCCGGGCCCGGTCAATGGGCAGCGGCGTCGCCATAGACCAACCCGACGCTCCCGCGAGGGCACCATCCCACCGACATGGAGCCAGTCGCGCCGGCACGGGAGAAATCGAGGCCCCTCGCGTGCACGTGGCGGCCATGAACGACTCGGGCGAGCACACGAGGCTACGGGTTGCCGGCTGCGTGACGGTCCTCGGCGAACCGCCGGATTTCTTCCGCCAGCTTGTCCTTGCGCTTCAGCGTAAAACTCGGCGCGTAGACCTCGCAATAGGTCGCGCGGTTCTCGTAGAGCTTCCTGTACAACTCGGGCCAGTCGTAGTCCGAAGGCTGGATTGCCTGCTGACCGCGGAGGATCGGCTTCTGCCACACGCGGTCGAAGGCCGCCTCGATCTCGGGCGTGGGGGCGCCCCAGTCGCCCCGGGGACCCCATCCGTTCGCCTGGCAAAAGAAGATCGGGTTCGAAGGCCCGATGCGGGCGACGACGTGATCGGCAAGCGCCGCGGCCGCCTCGGTCAAAGGCCCGTGGCCGGACAGCGGAAGCTCGACCGCCAGGTCCGCGCCCGCGTATTTCAGGCCCACGTCCACCAGCCGGCGGTGCGCCCGAAGCCAATTCTCATACGAGTAGCCCCGCAGCGCCCGGACCTCCCTGCCGTGGTTCAGCTCGGCCCAATCCTGGCCGTACCATGCCAGGTGCAACAGGCGCACGCCATTGGCCCGGCACCACCCGGCCAGCCGGGCAACGAGAGCCTCGTACTCCTTCTCGAAAACGTCGTTGGGCGAGCCGTCTTCCAGGAACGGGGCGGGGACTCTCTCGGCCGGACGGCGGTCGGTGAGGTAGTGGCGGCATCCTTTCTCGAAGACCCGCCCCGGCGTGTGACGGCCCGCCATGAAACGCACGGAGAACGCGACGCGATGCTCGCGCGCGATCTTCAAGCCGGCCTCCAGGAGCGAGAAATCCCGGTCGATCGCCTTCCAGGGCACGCGGAGGCAGAGCCCGCGGACGTGCGGCATCGTCAACGCCGGCTTGAGCGTCTTCTCGGCGAGGCGGCGCAGCTCCGGCTCGCTGGCGACCTGCTGAAGGACCCACGTGCCGCGCACCGCCTCGGCGTTGGAGACTTGCTTCGCGTGGTCTTGCGCCGCGCTGGCTGCGCAACACGCCGGTGCAACGAGGATCGCCGCAAGGGCGGCCAGCGGTCGGTTGCCAAAACGGAAGAAATCCGTGCGAAACATCGGAGGCCTGCTGGTCCTTCGCCGCGCACAAGCCAGCGACCGTCAACTTAGAGCCGCGGCCTGGACGCCGTCAATCCGCGAGCGGCCGTGCCAGAGCAACCCGACGCGCCCGCGAAGGGCGCGCCTCATGCCAGCGACCGATCGTAGTTGAATCGAAACGCCTTGCGTTGGGGCCGGTCGTACCATTCGCCCACCGGGTCGGGGCTGCCGACCAGATCGACGACCAGGTGCGCCACGTGGATCCGGTCGTTCGCCGTCGCGCGGAGGTCGAACGGCGACTCGGGACGGTACACGACCAGCCCTCGCTCGCGCCGCGGGATCAGCCGCGTTCCCCGGCGGTCGGCGAAGAGCTTGCCGAGGTGCTCGTCGGGCACGCGCACTCGGGTCGTCATAAGCGGCGGCCGGCCGAAGACCACGAGCGAGCACGGCACGGAACAGTAAGCGGTCATGTCCTCGTACTGGCGGCGATCGGCTTCCGGCGAGAGCGTGACGCCCCGGATCCCCAACTCGCCCAGCGACCGCGCGGCCAGCGTGTTGAGCACCGGAAGTCCCGGGCCGCTTTCCATTGGCGCGCCGGACTGGCGGGCCAGGTGCCAGGCGCCCCAACTGTTCACCTCGACCGTCACCCCGGCCCGCGCGCACTGTCCGACCAGATCGCGAACCGCCGGCAGGTCCTCGTCGAAAAACACCTGGGGCAACGCCACGACCACCGGCACGCGCCCGCACGCGGCCAGAAGCCGGTCGAGTCGCCCGGGCAAGACGCCTTCGACGATCAGGCCGCCCTCGGGTCGGACCTCTTGGAGGAAGGCGGCCACGGCCGAAGCCTCCAAGCGCGCCCGGTCCGGCGGATCGCCCAGCGAGCGATGGTTCTCCGGGTGGCGTGGTGACTTGTCCAGGACGGTTAGCACGCTCTTGGGCAGGACGATCCGCACCAGGTCGTCGGCGGGCTTGCGGGCCAGACGCAAGGCGGCCGAGATCCGATCGACCAGCGCATTGGACGCCCGCGCGACCAGCAGGAACTCGGGGTCGTTCGTGGTACCCCGATCGAGCCGGCAGCCCTGGAGCGGGATGGTCGCCAGGTGCTCCAGGAGGCTGCCGACGGCGACCGCCTTGTGGGCCCGTCGCACGACGGTCTTGGGGATTGTCCACGTTTCGGTTCGGCCGCCGCACGTGCAGCGGCACTCGACGCTCCGCGGGCCGACCGAGATGTCGAGATCGTAGGTGGCCGCCGCGGCAATGCTCGTGGGCTGGTCGCTTGGCTCCGGCGACTCGCCGTAGTCTTCTGGTTCGTTCGCTTCCGGCGGCGAAAAGCCCTCGGCCGCGGCGCGTCCGGCCGCGGCGCCGGTCAGCTCCTCGCGGCGGGCATCGAGGTAGGCGCAGGTCATCGTCCGGCCGGTGTAATCGCCCAAGGCCGCGGCCTCGCCAAGAAGGACTTGGGGATCCCGCGCCGGGCCGTCGAGGGCGCGGCGGTACAGGCCGACCGCGCGGCGGACCCAATCGGCGTTTTTCAGGCGTCCTTCGATCTTCAGCGCCGCGACGCCGGCGCGGCGGAGGTCGTCGAGCCGATGCACCGCCGCCAGGTCGCGCATCGACAGCGGCGTGCCGGCCGATTCGCCGGCCACGCTCCACGGCACGCGGCAGGGACTGGTGCAGGCGCCGCGGTTGCCGCTGCGCCCGCCGACCCAGCTCGACAGGAGGCACCGTCCCGAAACCGAGTAGCAAAGCGCCCCCTGGACGAACACCTCGGTGCGCAGGCCGGGCACGGCCGACGCGGCGGCGATTTCGGCCAGCGACAGCTCGCGCGCCAGCACCGCGCGCGCCGCGCCCAGTTGTCCCGCCGCGGCCGCGTCGGC
>JANLFZ010000235.1 GCA_024653385.1 Thermoguttaceae bacterium
TGGCCCGTCGGGCCAAGCCACGGCCATGGCTTCGCTCTGGCCGTGCCACCCGACCCAGTCGGGTGGGATGGGCGGAAATCGCGAAACCGGGGCTTGCGTTTCCCGTCATAGGAGATACAATTATTGCATCTTCAGATTTTGGATGTCCAAAGACAGTTCTCAGCGGCTGCCGCGAAGGGAGCGAGGATGTTTACCGTCACGATCACGCGAGCCGACTTTCTCCAGGACCGGCAGGGCAGGACCTTCAGCGATGTGGTCAACGACCCCGACTTGCCGTTCGATCTCGTGCTCGAGTTCTTCAACGAGGAAGCCCGACAGCGACGCATGGAGGAATCGGAGACCCATCACGACCGGCCACCCTTGGCCGGGGTGGTTCGCGAGTTGGAGGCCCAGCCCGCGATCGACGCCTTTCTCGCCTCCAAGCATCCGCGGCGCACGAAGCGGTTGCGGCAGGCGGTCGGCGTGCTGGTCCGGATGATTATGGAGGGGCGGGGCTGGAGAAAAACGGGCAAGAAGGGGTCCCTGGGCGTGCGGGCCAAGGTCGCCGGGCCGACGTCCCGGGCCGGGGTGTATCACAATACCGGAGGGCTGGCCTTCTGGTTCCTTCGGGCCGAGCGCTACGAGCGCCCGGACGGCGTGTCCTATCCCTCGGTCAAAGACCGCGCGAAGCGACACAACGCCTCCCGCAGGCGATCGTCGACTGCGTGAGTCATCCTTTTCTGGAGCTGCGCCATGAACCCGTTTCGCGTCTGGATTCGCCCGCTGGGCACCACCTGTCGGGTCCGAGTCGAGGGCCTCAAGAACGCCCGGTGGCTTCTCGACCGCCTCGGCCAGTCGTTCGTTTTCAAGACCAGCGAGGCCCTGGACGAGGGGCACGATTCGCCCTGCTGCACGTTTCAGATCTCGTACAGCTCGCAGACGCCGCGCAGCGCGTTCGAGAAGCTGCTCGTCGCCATCCCCGAGGTCAAACTGATGTCGGAGCCTGCCTAGGGGTCGGCGTTCGATTCCGTCGGCATCGCTCCGGTTCGTGGCCAACCCAGCGATGAATCGCTGGGCTAGTGTCATCCCGTCCCACTGGGACGGCCGGTGTGGCGCGCCCTGAACAGCGGCGAGGGGCGTGGCCCGTCGGGCCAAGCCACGGCCATCGCTTTGCTCTGGCCGTGCCACCCGACCCGAACGGTATGCGGTGCCGTCAAAAGGGTCCCTCGATGGGAGAGTCGGCGGCAAAGGCAATTCAGGCACCCGGCACCGCCTCGGGACCCCGAGCGTGTGGACATCGGAAAACGTAGATCGCCCAGCCCAACGTGTCTCTACCCCACCTCAAGTAGGCTGATGTCTCCTTCGCCACGCGATTGAGCAGTTCTGGAAGATCCGCGTCATCTCGGTTGGTGCGCGCGTAGTCCGCCATCGCGTGCCACTGAAGACCTTCGTATCGATCCCAGTCGTCCTGGCTGCTCACCAGAGTGTGCACGAGGTCGAGTCCTCGCCGCTGGCCCGTTTCGGCGTTTTCGGCGTGGCTTGCGAAGGCATCTCTTGTTAGCCCAAGCGTGCGCAAGTACTCGTCCGGCGGCTCCCGCAACCAGTACGGCTCGCCCACGATCACCCAGCCGTCGGGCTCGGCCATGCCCACCAGCGCGTCCAGAGTCCGCGCGTACCCTCCGAAAACCCAGCTCGCCCCAATGCAGGAAGCTAGAGTCAGGCTGTTTGGCTTGTCGGGTTTGAACTGAGCGCCATCCATTTGGGTGAAGGTGATTGCTGCCTGTGGCACGCGCGCTTGGAGCCTTCGTTCCGCCTCGGCGATGAAGAAGGGCGAGAGGTCCACGCCTACGGCGCGCACTCCGTATGCCTGCGCCAGACGTATTAGGAACTCGCCCTTCCCGCAGGCGATGTCAACCACACGTGCGCCGGTCGGAAGCTGCACCAGGTCGACCAGGCGTGCGAGCTTCTCCTCGCTCGTGGGATTGCACACCACGTGCCTGCGATGAGTGATGTCGTAGAACTTCCACATATCCATGAATCGATCTCTCCAGCCTTGTGCGTGGGAGTTTCTGCCGGTAAGTTGGTGGCGTCCGCCATGCGGCCTGACGCGCAGGCAGGCAGTTGTCGCAAGTCACATTATAGCATTGTTTGCACCATGTGGATTCGATGGATTGCGTTGATGGGGATGTTGTCTTCGGTCCATGCCGCGACCGCCGCTGTTGCCGGCGCGAAGACCTACTACGTGGACGACGCGGCGGGGGACGACGCCCGCGACGGGCTTACTCCCCAATCCGCCTGGCGCTCGCTCGACTGCGTCAACCGGGCTTCCCTGCGCCCCGGCGATCGGGTGCTCTTTCGCCGCGGCGGCGTCTGGCGCGGTCAGCTTGTGCCGCACAGCGGCGACGCCGCCGGCGCCATCACCTACGGCGCCTACGGCGAGGGACCCAAGCCGCTGCTCTTGGGCTCGGTGGCGATGGATCGGCCCGAGGATTGGCAGCCGGCCGGCGATGGCATCTGGTCCACCGCGCCGGTTCGCTCCGAAGCGCTTGCGGTCGACGTGGGGAACATCATCTTCGACCACGGCGCGGCGACGGGAGTGAAGAAGTGGAGCCAGTCCGACCTGCGGCAAGAGGGAGACTTCTTCTACGACGCCCGCGCCCGGCAGGTGAAGCTCCGCTCGGAGGGCAATCCGGCCACGCGCCACCGGAGCATCGAGCTGGCCTTGCGCCGGCACATCATCGACCAGAGCGGCCGCGGTTACGTGACGTACGAGAACCTCGCCCTGCGCTACGGCGCGGCCCACGGCATCGGGGGTGGCAGCACGCATCACATCACGGTCCGCGATTGCGACGTCTCGTACATCGGCGGCGGCCATCAGTTTACCACGCCCGGCGGCAAGCCGGTGCGGTTCGGCAACGGCATCGAGTTCTGGGCCGGTGCGCGCGATTGTCTGGTCGAGGGTTGCCGCCTCTGGGAGGTTTACGACGCGGCTCTGACGAACCAAGGCAGCGGCACGAACGTCCAGGAGAACATCACCTATCGCAACAACGTGATCTGGAACTGCGAGTACTCGTTCGAGTACTGGAACCGCGAGAAGACGAGCCGCACGCGGAACATCCGCTTCGAGCACAACACGTGCGTAAACGCCGGGTACGGTTGGGGCCACCGCCAGCGGCCCGATCCGAACGGCCGGCATCTCATGTTTTACGATAATACCGCGGCTACCGAGAAGTTCGTGGTGCGCTACAACGTGTTCGCCAACGCGACCGACAGTTGCCTGCGCCTGGCGGGTCGCGACTGGACGGCGGCCCTGGAGATGGACTGCAACTGCTGGTTTCAGGCCCGGGGGCCGCTCGTCTTGTGGCAGAGCGAGAAGGTGGGACCCGAGCGGTTCGCCGCGTTCATGCACGCCCGCGGATTCGACCGGCACTCGGTGCTTGCGGACCCGCGTTTCGTGGACCCGGCCCGCGGCGATTACCGGCTCGCGCCCGACAGCCCGGCGCGGGCCTTGTTGGACCAAGGGGTGCCGGCCGGGTCGGGTGGCACGCCCTGAACGCCAGTGAAGGGCGTGGCCGGTCGGGCCAAGCCACGCCCATCGCTTCGCTCTGGCCGTGCCACCTAATCCGTCTGCGCGAGGGCGTCACTTCCCTGGGCCCCCTGGCCGTGTCACCCGAGCCGCGATTGGTGTCTAGGCGACGGCGGGATTTCCGTCCCGGAGGGACGGCCGACAATAGCCCAGGAATTCATTCCTGGCGATTCGAGGCACCGCGCCGTAAGGTCGCCGTCCCGGAGGCACGGTTGAAATCCCGGGGGCAACGTCGGCGTTTCAGCCGTCCCTCCGGGACGGGCATACCGGTCGCGGCGTTGCCGACCCAGCGATGAATCGCTGGGCTAGTCTCATCCCGTCCCTCCGGGACGGGCGGCGTCGGGTGGCACGCCCTGAACGGCCGTGAAGGGCGTGGTCGGTCGGGCCAAGCCACGGCCATCGCTTCGCTCTGGCCGTGCCATCCGAGCCGCTTCTGCACTTGGGCAATTTGGGCATCGGGCTTCGGGGTCGTACTCGGGAGTGCACACGGCTTGTTCGGTCGAGACCGTTGCAACATACTGGAATGACCAGACCGATGGGTTCTCCGGGAGGCACTATGAACGTTCGGCTCGTCGTGACGATCGTTGCGCCGGTGTGTTTGGCGACATGGGGCCTTGGGGCGGCTCGCATCTCGGCGGAGGACTCGCTAACGGCCGCCGAGCGGTTGCTCGAACTTGCCCGAAATGGGCAACTCAGCACCGATCTGGCTGCCGAGGCCGCCGCCCTGTTGGACGATCGCGACCCGTTCGTCCGGGGGCTGGCCGAATGGGCGATTGCGACCAAGGTGGGGATGGACAACAACCGGGAGCGAATCGTCTGGCCTTGCAAGAACCCTCCCGCGTGGTACCGTCGCTGGTCGTCCCTTGCTCCAGACGCCCTCCTGCAAGCCGACTATGTGCGTCAGGCCGCGGTGTGGGGAATCCATCGCGACGGGCGCAAGCTGCTCGGCTCGCTGGATAAAGTGATTGGCCGGGCGCGTGGCGCGGCGCAAGACGCCCGGGCGGTGGTATCGGCCGACCGGCAAGCGAGGATCGAGCATCAGCTCGACGTGCTCGTGCAGATACGAGGGCGTTTGGCCGACGAGGCACGGAAGCGCGCGCCCGACGTGTCGGCGTGCCGCGCCCTGTGGATCGAGGCCCGCCGCGCGGCACGCCCGATCGTCCTCGCTCACCCCTCGACCGATTTCCAGCGTCTGGTGTTCGTCAGCCGGCATGCGGCCCACAGCCACCGCAACATCACGGGCTCGCAATATCCCTGGGTCCATAAGCCGGGTGGCGACATCTGCATCAAGACGGGACTCGATCCGGCCGGGCCGGTCGAAGGGGTGCTTGCCGGCCGGCTCGGGCCCGGGCATGTCCACGGCATCGACCTTTGGTGGGATGCCGACCGCGTCGTGTTCGCTTACGCCCGGCAGCCCAACTGGCCCCCGCCGTTCGATCCGATCAGCGGGGATTTCGTCTTCGCGTTGCGCGGCAACCAGGAGCCGACGCACCTGTACGAGATCGGCCTGGACGGCACGGGCCTGGTGCAACTGACCAACGATCCTTATTGGAGCGATCTCGAACCGACCTACCTGGCCGATGGCGACGTGGTCTTCGCCTCGGATCGCTCGGGCCGGTCGTCGGAGTGCGGCAAGTTCTCGGCCGATCACACGGTGGTGAACCTCTACCGCCTCGACCGCAAGAGCAACCAGATACGGTGCCTCAACGACAACAAGGACATCGATCGCCATCCGCACAGCCTGGACGACGGTCTGGTGGCCTACACGCGATGGGAATACCAGGAGCGGCACTTTCTCGAGGTCCACTCGGTCTGGGCCGTGCGACCCGATGGCACCATGGCGCAGCCGGTATTCAAGCAGCACCTGGGCGTGCCGTACGGCTTGCGTGACACGCGGTCGGTGCCCGGGAGCCGCAAGCTGGTGTCGATCGCCACCGGGCATCACACGTTCGCCTATGGGCCGGTGGTGCTCATCGACCCGAGCCGCGGAGTGAACGATCCTGGCGCCATCAAGACGGTGACGCCGTTTTCGGCGCCCCAGGAGGGCCCGAACGTCAAGACCCCGGTGGCCGAAGGGGGCGTGCCCGACCAGGGCGGACTATACCAGACGCCGTGGGCCTTGTCCGAGAAGCGGTTCCTCGTCTCGTACTCTTATGGTCGTCCGCCGTCGGACACGGCGGGAGGCAAGAACGAGAATGGGTTTGCGATCTATCTGATCGACGTCTTCGGCAACAAGGAACTTGTGCACCGCGATCTGGTGCTTTCGTGCGACACGCCCATGCCGTTGCGGCCTCGGGTACGTCCGCCTCGGTTGCCCGAAATTCCGCTGGCCGGAGCGAGCGAGTCGTCTGGCGCATCGGCGGCAAAGCCCGGCTACGCCACGTGCTTTCTGGCCGACGTGTACGCGGGCCTTCCCGGCGTCCCGCGCGGCGCGGTCAAAGGGCTTCGCATCCTTCAGCGCGTGGGGTGGCCGCTGGACCGGCAGGTGGGCGCGATGCGGTGGATTCCGGGCAACGCCTGGGAGAAGCAGTTCGGCTATTGGTCGTGGACGCCGGTGCGCGTGATTGGCACCGTGCCCGTCGAACCCGACGGCTCGGCCGCGTTCCGGGTCCCCGCCGGCGTGTCGCTCTACTTCGAGGCCCTCGACGAGAACCAGATGGAGCTTCGTCGCATGAGAAGCCATGTGACGCTTCAGCCGGGCGAGGTTCGGGGATGCACGGGATGCCACGAGTCGAGGGCCACGGCGCCGGCCGCGCGGCGGGTAGCGGGCGTGCCGAGTTCGGGGGCCTCGCGCACCGAGGACGCCGGCGCGCGGACCGCCATGCCGGCGGGGTTCCCGATGGCCTTCGGCTCGCCGCCGCGCATTCCGTCGCCGCCGCCCTGGGGCGCGCACCGTCTGTTGGGCTATCCGTGGCTCATCCAGCCGATCTTCGACCGCCGCTGCGTGCGGTGCCACGGCCCCGAGAAAGCCGAGGGCGACATCGACCTCAGCGGCGCGGTGGCCGAAGACGGGTTCCTCCAGTCGTTCCGCACCCTGTTCGGCAAGGGCCGCGGCCGGCCAACGCAAGGCCCACCCCTGGTGGCCGTGTCGGACCGTTTCAGCAACGCCGCGGTGACGCAGCCGATGCAGTTCGGATCGCACCGAAGCCGGGTCGTGCGGGTGCTGCTCGACGACGCATTGCACCGCCGCGAGGCGAAGCTCGCTCCCGACGAGTGGACGGCGCTGGTCACTTGGGTGGACGCGAACGCCCCGTATTACGACACGTTCTTCAACAAGCGTCCGGGCGAGGGCGGCCCGCCGCGACGCGACGTGGCCGTCGACTATTTCCTTCCGCCCGGTTGGGACCGCGCCGAGTAACCTGCGATCTCTTGGCGCGCGACAGGGCTATCGAGGGGGCTGTCCGGGAGACTCGGCCGGCGCGGCGCGGCCCTGGCCCTCGACGAGGGTGACGAGTTGGTCGGCCTGGGTTGCGGGAAAGACCTCGCGGCGCCCGCCGATCCAGCGGACCTCGATGCGATCGACCCGTTCGCGCGGCCCCAGACCGAAGTGCAGGCGCGAGCCCCAGTGGCTCTGGTAGCCTCGGCCGCTGTGGACCTCGTCGACGAGTACGAGGTTCCCGGCGGTTACGGTGACGCGGGCGCCGACGCCGTCGGCATTGGTGGCCACGCCGCGCAGGCGCACCTGGAGCCAGTGGTTCTTCGAGCCCCGCTCGACCAGCAGGTTGCGCAGCACGGAGGGGCGCTGGCGCGCGTTGAGCGTGACCACGTCGATGTCGCCGTCGTTGTCGAGATCGTCGAACGCCACGCCCCGGACCGCGTGGCGCTCGAGCGCGGCAAGTCCGGAGGCCGCCGACACGTCGACGAACTTGCCCCGGCCGGTGTTGCGCAAGAGCACCAAGGGGCAGCGGTACGCGGACGACGGATCGCGCTGTTCGATGTTGTCCTCGGTGTGCCCGTTGCCGATCAGAAGGTCGCGGTGGCCGTCGTTGTCGAAATCGACCAGGCCGGCGCCCCAGTTGACGTAGGCGAAGGCGCTCTTGCCCGCGCCGGCCGATTGGCCGACATCCTCGAACATGCCGTTGCGCAGATTGCGCAAGAGCATCGGCATTTGGCGCTGGTAGTTGGTGGTGTAGAAATCGAACCAGCCGTCGTTATCGTAGTCGGCGGCGTCGACGCCCATGTTGGCCATGACTTCGCCGCCCGAATCGTAGGCGACGCCGGCGCGGACCGCCACCTCGTCGAACTTGCCGGTCCCGTCGTTCCGGAAGAGGAAGTTCTCTTGGACGTCGTTGCAGAGGAAGATGTCGGTGTCGCCGTCGTTGTCGTAGTCCGAGCACGTCATGCCCATGCTCCTTCCGGCCGCGGCGGCGATGCCCGACGGGAGGCTCACGTCGTCGAACGTGCCGTCGCCGCGGTTCCGGTAGAGGGTGTCGGGCACGGGGGGATACTCGCGCGGCGAGGGGTACGAGGGAAACCCCTGCACCCGGTGCAGCGTGTGCCGGTCCAAGTCGAGCGCGATATAGTTGCCCACGTACAGGTCGAGCAGTCCGTCGCCCTCGATGTCGAGGAAGCACGCGCCGGCGCCGACGAGGTTTCCGCGGGCGACGCCGGCCTCTTGAGTGACGTCGGTGAACGTGCCGTCGCCGTTGTTGCGGAAGAGCACATTGGGGCCGAAGTTATTGAGGTAGATATCGGGCCGGCCGTCGCCGTTGTAGTCGCCGATGCCGATCCCCAGGCCGAACGCATGGCACGCGACTCCCGCCTCGTCGGTGACGTCCTTGAACTTCATCCCGCCCAGGTTGCGGTATAGGGCGTGGCGCGGCGGGGTCGCGTAGGTCGCGCCGGGAAGCGGAGCGCCGTTGGGAAAGTAGATGTCGATCAGCCCGTCGCCGTCGTAGTCGAAGGTGGCAAGCCCCGTGGTCATCTGCTCGACGATGAATCGCCGGCCGCTCGATCCGTCGGTGTGCTCGAAGGCGATCCCGGTGTCGTCGGTCACCTCGCAAAACCGGAGGGGGCCCTCGGCAGCCGGCACCGAGGACTCGCTGCCCGGCGGCGGCAGCGGTGTCGCGGAAGGCGCGGGCAAGGGGCGCGCGGCCGGAACCGCCGGCGGCGCCGGCCCGGGACGAAGCGAATACCATGCGCCCACCAGCGCCAGCGGCAACGCCGCGCCAACGGCAAGCCAGAGCTTCGAGGCACCAGCAAGCGTCTTCATGGGGCGGTCTGCGCCGGGGCGCTGTCTTTCTGGGTGATGGTGATTGCCCGGTCCACCTCGACGTTCTCCAGCACGTCGACGCCTCCGCCGATCCAGTGGACCTCGATCCGGTCGACCCGCCCGCGCGTGCCGAGCCCGAGGTGCAGTCGCGAGCCCCAATGGCTTTGGTAGCCCCGGCCGCTGTGGACTTCGTCGACGAGCACGAGGTCGCCCGCGCGGACCGTCACTCGCGCCCCCACGGCGTCGCGGTTCGACTTGACCCCTCGCAGGGTGATTTGGAGCCAGTGGTTTGTCGAGCCGGACTCGCGCAGCAGGTTTTTCAAGAGGGTCGGGCGCTGGCGCGAGTTGAGCACCACCACGTCGACATCGCCGTCGTTGTCGAAGTCCTCGAAAGCGGCGCCGCGGGCGCTGCGCGGCGCAAGCGCGTCGAGCCCGCACGCCGCCGACACGTTGGCGAACCGTCCCCGGCCCATGTTTCGCAGCAGGATGTTGTGCGCGCGATACGACGTGCTGGTGTCCCACTGGTCGATCAGGTCTTGGAGGTGGCCCATGGCGAGAAACAAGTCGCGGTGCGAGTCGTTATCGAAATCGACGAACCCGCATCCCCATTTCACGTTGTTCAGCGCCCCTTGTCCCGCGCCGCTTCGCACGGTGACGTCCTCGAAAATGCCGTTGCCGAGGTTCCTAAAGAGCACGGGCAATTCGCCCTGGTACGAGG
>JANLFZ010000236.1:0-3516 GCA_024653385.1 Thermoguttaceae bacterium
ACCAACGGGGCCACGGGCCCGAACGGCCAGACCGCCGAGCCGCCGCGGCGGGCCGCGGGCGCGACGCGGCGCGATCGCTTCGCCACCGCCGAACCGGGCGCCGGCTTCCTGAGCGAGAACGAGCAATACGCCTCGTTCCAGACCGACGCCCCGTTGTGCGACAACTGCGGCTCGATCACCGTGCGCTGCGGCAACTGCTACCTCTGCCGCGTGTGCGGCAGCAGCCAGGGGTGCTCGTAGCCGTCGGGAGGGCACTGCCCCTGCGCCTTGCCGCGAGGTAGAATCGTGGAAGAGGAGCACTCCGATCATGGTTCTGATTCGCTTTGCCGATGTCGACTCCAAGCGCCGCGCCTTGGGTTTCCTCGCCGGCCGGTTCTCTTTCAGAAGCTGGGCGACAGGCGAGATGGTCGTGCCGGAAATGGCGTTGGCCTACCTGGCGACCGAGGGCGTGTCTTTTGCCGTAGAAGGCCCGGCCACCTATGAGCGCCTCGTTCCGACGATACGAAATGCTGCTGCCGAGGGCGTTGGATGATCTCTCTTCTCGAAGTCCTTCGCTATCGTTGTCTCCGCTACATCCGCCAGCCGCTGGGGCGGTTCGAGGTGCTGGTCGGGCCGAATGCGAGCGGCAAGACGACGTTCCTCGACGCCATCGCGTTTCTCTCCGATCTTGTGGACGAAGGTCTCGAAGCCGCCGTGGGAAACCGGACGCAGAACTTTTCGGACCTCGTGTGGGACCACGCGGACGAGGGCTTCGAGATCGCGGTCGAGGCGCCGATCCCGGAAGACCAATGGGCCCTCTTGGCCGACGAGTACCGGCGGTTCGACACCCTGCGCTATGAACTGGGCATCGGCCGCGACCCGCAGACGGGCGAGACGATCATCGTCAGTGAGAACGGTTGTCTTGCCGTGCGGGGCAAATCGGCTCCGGCACAGACGCACCGAGTCCTCTTCCCGGAACCCGACGCGCCGCCTCCTGCGACCATCATCAAGCGACGCTCCGGCGGCAGCAAGGCGCTCTTCACGAAGATACCGGGCGGGAACGACAACTTCTATGCCGAGGCGTATGCCAAGGCGGGCCGGTGGGCCCCCGCATTCAAGCTCGGCCAGCGCAAATCGACGCTGGGAAACCTCCCCGAGGACGAGTCGAAATTCCCGGTCAGTTCCTGGTTCAAGCGTCTCTTGGCCGAGGGCGTCGAGAAGATCACGTTGAACAGCCAGGCGATGCGCCGGCCGAGTCCGCCGGGGCAGAAGGTCGGGTTCAAACCCGACGGGTCCAACCTCCCCTGGGTCGTTGAGCGGTTGCGGAGCGCTGGCGGCGAGCGGTTCCAGGAGTGGCTCGAGCACGTGCGGACCGCGCTGCCCGACCTGCGAGATGTCCGCACCGTCCAGCGCCCCGAGGATAACCACCGTTACCTCGTGCTGGTCTACGACGGCGGTTTGGAGGTCCCCTCGTGGACCGCGTCGGACGGGACCTTGCGGCTGTTGGCCCTGACCCTTCCTGCGTACCTCGACGACTTCCGGGGCATCTACCTGATCGAGGAGCCCGAAAACGGCGTTCATCCCCGGGCCGTTGAAACGGTGTATCAGTCTCTCTCGTCGGTCTACGAGGGACAGATCCTTGTGGCAACCCATTCCCCGGTGATCTTGAGCATCGTCGATCCCAAGGACGTGCTCTGCTTCGCCAAGACGACCGAAGGCGCCACCGACATCGTGCGCGGCAGCGAGCACCCAAGGCTGCGTGACTGGCGGCACGAGGAGAACTTCGGCGTGTTGTTCGCCGCAGGGGTCTTGGGATGACAGGTCAGCCAACCGTCAAAGACCTCCTGGTTCTGGTTGCCGACGGCCAAATGGAGTTCACCGTCCGCGGCCTCCTTACGCGCTGGCAATCTCTGGAGTTCCGGGAGGTATCCGCCGACATCTACGTCCATCCCGCGAAGGCCCCCGGCTGTTTGCTCCGTGCGCATGACTTCGTGAGGGCCTTTCAGCGTCAGTACGGCTACGCGCTGGTGATGTTCGATCGCGAGGGCTGCGGCAACTCGCAAGAGACCCGTGAAGCCCTGGAAGCGGAGGTGGAAGCTCGGCTGGCGGCGGCCGGGTGGAAGGACCGCTCCGCTGCGATTGTACTGGACCCGGAACTGGAGGTCTGGGTTTGGAGCGATTCGCCGGAGGTCGATGCGGCGCTGGGGTGGAGCGGGCGAACTCCCAGCTTGACACAATGGCTCCGTTCCGAGGGATTTCTCCGCCAGGGCGAGGCGAAGCCTCGCGACGCGAAACGGGCGGTCGACGAGGCGATGCGCGTTGCGGGCAAGCGCCGCTCGTCGGCAATCTATCGCAGATTGGCCGAACGGGTCAGCCTCCACCGCTGCGCCGACCCGGCATTCCGGAAGTTGAAGGCGGTCCTTCAATCGTGGTTTCCTCAGGCACCGTGACGGATGTCCCCGACGAGCGTGGTTCCCCCGGGTCGGGCATCGAGGGTACAATCGGGTGCGGGCGGAAGCCGCTTTGCCCAGAGCCCCCGGAGGTTGCACCCGTGAAGACCAGCGATCGTCGCTTCCAGACTGTCTCTCGCCGCGATGTCCTGCGCGTCGGGGCCGCCGCAGCCGCCGCGTGTCTCGCGCGGCAGGCGATCTCGGGCCAGACGCCGGCGGCGAAGAGGCCCTCGCTTCACGTCTACGACGCCTACGGCTGGCTCCGCGGATTCAGCATGGTGCCGTCGTGGGGGGCGCGCATCGAGGAGGCGTGGTGGTCGTACCATCCCGACCGCATGCGCGAAGAGGTCGCGTTGGCACGGCAGGTCCATGCCAACTGCATCCGCCTGTGGATCGAGTTCACCGCCTGGATGGCCGATCCCGACAAGGTCGCGGCGAGCTTTCTCGATGCCGTCAGGGCCATCGGCGACGCCGGCATGAAGGCCATGCCGTGCCTGTTCAACCGCTGGCACGACGACCGGTACGACTACGGCGGAACGTATACCGAGACCCTGTTCCGCAATTGGCAGCCCCAGCTTGAGTACGTGCGGACGCTGGTCGCGCCCCTGGCTGACGATCCGCGCGTGCTCGCGTGGGACCTCTGCAACGAGCCGCAGGCCCACGATCTGACCTCCGAGGTGAACCAGCGCGAGTTCGCGTGGCTGACGGCCGTCGCCCAGGCCGTGCGCGCCGGCGGCGCCAAGCAACCGATCACCATCGGCACGATGACCGGCAAGAACATCGAGATCTACGCTCCGCTGGTCGATGTTCTTTGCGCCCACCCCTACGCCCACGACCGCAAGGGTCTCGAAGGACTCATCGCCGGCTTCGAGGCCGTGCGCAAGGCCCAGGCCAAGCCGCTGTTGGTCAACGAGTGCATCCCCGGAAGCCTCAACGACGCGACGCGGGCCGAGGTGGCGCGGTTCTACACCGAGCTTCTTTCGGCCGCCGGCTTCGGCTGGATGGGTTGGGCCTTGCGCGAAGGCAAAGCGATCTCGACCCGCCGCGACCGCTACGATGCCAACGGCGTGGGCGGCGAGGGGTTTCA
>JANLFZ010000236.1:3526-9397 GCA_024653385.1 Thermoguttaceae bacterium
TCACCCCTTCTTCACCAAGGACGGGAAGCTGCGGGGCGGGCTGGAGTTCCTCACGGAGAAGCCCAAGCTCCTGCCGCCCTGGGAGCGGGCGCCCTGAGCCCTTGCGCCGGTGCGGCCAGTCGGTGCTCCCTCCCCCCGGACCGCTCGCTTGGTGCGACACCGCCTTGGGGCCCGGAGAGGACGGGCCCGTGAACGATTGCGCAAGACGTTTGCACGGCGCGCCGATCCGGGTACACTGATAGGGTTACGACGACCGCGTTGGCAGCCCGTCGTGGTAGCGTGTTCGATGCCGTCCGGGCCACGCCAACCGCGCTTCCTCCCGACCCACCCGAGCCGTCTGTCGATGCCGCCGGCACCCAAGAAAGTGACGATGCTCCCCAACGTGCTGGCCCTACTGGCCGTGGGGGCGCTGGCCTTGTGGCTGGGCCTTCCCGGGGGCCAGCCGGTCGACGCCCGCGTCCCCGGGCTCGATCGCCAGCCGCTCTTGGCGCCCTCGGCGACGGACGAGGTGGCGGCAGCCCCCAAGCCAGGCTCGCCGCGCGCCTTCGACGGCAAACCCTCGGCGATTCCCGGTGCCTGGCCTTGTTTCCGAGGGCCGAACCGCGACGCGATCTACGCCGACCCGCAGGTCCGCCTTGCCCGCCGCTGGCCTCCCGAAGGCCCCAAGGTGCTCTGGAGCGTCAACCTACTGGGCCCTGGGCACGCCGGAGCGGCCGTCGCCGACGGGCGCGTGTACGTGCTCGATTACGACGTCCAAGCCGAGGCCGACACGATCCGTTGCTTTTCGCTCGACGACGGCCGGGAGATTTGGCGCAACGGCTACCCCGTGCCGGTCTCCGAGAACCACGGCATGTCGCGCACCGTGCCGGCCGTGTTCGGCGACTACGTGGTCACCTTGGGCCCCAAGTGCCACCTGGCCTGTTGGGACGCCAAGACCGGCCAGTGCCGCTGGCTCGTCGATCTCGTCCAGCAGTTCCGCGCGAAAGTGCCCTCGTGGTACGCCGGGCAGTGCCCCCTGATCGACGAGGGCCGGGTGATCGTCGCCCCGTGCGGCGAGGTGTTCATGGCGGCCCTGGAGTGCAGCTCGGGCCAGATCGTGTGGAAGACCCCTCGCCTTCACCACTGGGAGATGACTCACGTCTCGATCGCGCCCCTGGAATTCTCGGGCCGCCGGATATACGTCTACTGTGGCAGCGGCGGCGTGGCCGGCGTTTCGGCACGCGATGGCGCGGTGCTCTGGGAAACGACGGAGTGGGTCGGCAAGATGGCCACCTGTCCCACGCCGGTGCCGGTCGGCGAGGGCAAGATTTTCCTGTGCAGCGGCTACAGCGCCGGCAGCATGATGCTCAAGCTCGACGACCAGTCCGGCCGCATCGTGCCCAAGGTCCTGTGGCGTCTGAAGCCCAAACAGTTCGAGTCGGAGCAGCACACCCCGGTGTTCTACCAGGGCCACTTGTTCGGCATTGGCACGGCAGCCGGCGGCAAGCTGGCGTGCCTCGATCTGGAGGGCAACCAGCGGTGGGACAGCGGTGCCCGCAAGTTCGGCCGCGGCCCCTACTGCGTCGCCAACGGCATGATCTACGCGCTGAGCGACGAGGGCCTGTTGGTCATGGCCGAGGCAACCCCCGAGGCATATCGCCCCTTGGGGCAGTTCCAGGTCTTTGAGCGTGCCACCGACGCTTGGGCCCCCATGGCGTTGGTGGCCGGCCGGTTGATCCTCCGCGACCTTACCCGAATGGTCTGCCTCGACCTTCGCGACCAGTAGTCTCCCATCGCAGCCAGGTTTCGCATGGACTCTCGACCCGCCGTCATCTCGCCCACCTGGTGGATCGTCGCCCTCGTGCTCGCGGCGGTCGCCGCGGGAATCGTGGCCATGAGCCTGGGCGACCGTTCGGGCCGGCGCGGTCCCGACCTGGGCGACCGCTTCGAATACCAAATCGACCAGTACCAGCGGATCGACCCGGCCTGGATCCGCTGGGTCCAGACCGCCTCGTTCGACGCGCAGGTGGGCTCGGGCCGCGCGGTCGCCGTGGGGCCCGAGGACCGCATCTACGTCGGCGGCCCGCAAGCGGTCCACGTGTTCGATCGCGATGGCACGGCGCGACACCGCGTCGCCACGCCGTCGCCCGTCTACTGCCTGGCCGTGGCCGGACCGTCGCAGGCCGCGCCCGGCCGGGTCTACGTGGGGCTGAAAGAACACCTTGAATTGTGGAATCTCGATGGAACGCCCCAGGTTGTCTGGCCGTCGCTGGGGGCGCGAGCCGTGCTCACCTCGATCGCCCTGGTGGGCAACGAGGTCTTCGTGGCCGACGCGGGCACCCAGATGGTCCATCGCCTCGACCAGCAGGGCGCGCGCCTGGGCCGCATCGGCCAGCGCGACGAGCACGGCCGGGGCGGCTTCGTCGTCCCCAGCCCCTTCTTCGACGTGGCCCCGGCGCCCGGGGGAATGCTCTACGTGACGAATCCGGGCGCGTTGCGCGTCGAGACGCGCAGCGCCGACGGCACGCTGCGATCGCTGTGGGGTGAAGCGTCGGCCGAGATCGAGGGGTTCTTCGGATGCTGCAATCCGGCAAATCTTGCCGTCCTGCCCGACGGTCGTATCGTGACGGCCGAGAAAGGCCTCCTGCGCGTGAAGGTCTACACGCCCGACGGAACCCTCGACGGGGTCGTGGCCGGTCCCGAGCAACTCGACTCGCCGGCCCTGGCGCCGGGCGATGGACTGGCCGACCGCGAGTTCGCCGCCGTGGATGTCGCGACCGATAGCCGCGGCCGGATCATCGTGCTCGATCGGGCAACCGGCGCGGTCCGGGTCTTCGAAGAGAAGCCGAATAAGGAAGGGAACCACCGATGAACCGCCTCCGTGCGTCGAACGACCAGCCCGCGCCGCCGGTCCCCGCCCGGCAAGGGGCAAGCCCTGGCACGCGCCGCCGGTTTCTTGCTGACCTGGGGCGCGGCACGGCGATGGTCGGATTGGCGGGGATCTCGGCCTACCTCCTGCTCCGCCCCGCTCGGGCCGGCGGCAGCACGTGTCCTTTAGGGACCCTTTGCGCCGGGTGCGCCAAGCGGACCACCTGCCCGCTTCCCCCGGCCGTTGGCGTCCGATCGGAGAGTCCGGCCGGGAACACACCCGGCGATGCAACCAGGGAAAGGCGGTGAGCCATGGCCAACGACGACCGCGCGCTTCCCCGGCGTGGATTCCTGATCGAGACGGTGCGGCTTTCCGGCGCGGCGGTGCTGGCGGGCACGGCGGGGTTCGCCCTGGGCACCAGCCAGCACCGGCAGAAACACGTATGGCAGCTCGATCCCGATCTGTGCATCGCCTGCGGCAACTGCGCCACGCATTGCGTGCTGGATATCTCGGCCGTCAAGGCGGTGCAGTTCTTCCCCATGTGCGCGATGTGCGATCCCTGCCCGGGGTACTTCGACCTGGGGCACGTCAACCGCGACACGGGGGCCGAAAACCAGCTTTGCCCCACCGGGGCCATTTGCCGCACCCTGGTGACCGAACAGGCCGGCGTCCCCCGGTACGAGTACCCGGTCGACGAGGCCCTGTGCATCGGATGCGGCAAGTGCGTGGCGGGCTGCGCGATGATGAACGGCTCGCTTTTCCTTCAGGTGCGGCACGACCGGTGCGTGGACTGCAACCAGTGCTCGATCGCGATCGCGTGTCCTACCCAGGCATTCCGGCGGGTCCCGGCCGACGACCCGTACCTGCACAAGCGCAAGGCTCGCGAAATCCTCCAGACAAAGGCGCACGACGCATGACGTGGCGGGCGAGATGTGTGATCGCTCTGTTGGCGCTGTTGGCCGCCGAGGTCGCTTCGGCGCAGGAGATGCTCTCGCGCCCCGAGATCCCCGGATACGATGCGCCGGTGACGCAATATCCCGCGCCACGCCCCGAGCCGTACGAAGCCCTGCACGTGGCCGCGCTGGCGGTGGCCTTGGGACTGGCCGCGTACCTGGCCCTGGCGAGGCGGTCGCGCCGCGGGCTGTTCGTCTTGACGGCGGTTTGCCTCGTGTGGTTCGGGTTCTGGCGTCGGGGTTGCGTCTGCCCGATCGGGGCCATTCAGAACGTGGCGGCCGCGCTGGCGGATCCCGCGTTTCCCGTCCCTTGGGCCGTGGTGGCGATGTTTGCCCTGCCGATTCTGGCGGCGCTGTTGTTCGGCCGGGTCTTCTGCGCCGCGGTCTGCCCGCTGGGCGCCGTGCAAGAGCTGGTGGCGGTGCGGCCGGTGAAGACGCCCGAATGGCTCGATCACGCGCTGGGGGTGGTGCCCTTCGTGTACCTGGGCGTCGCGGTCCTGTACGCGGCGACCGGCACGGCGCTGGTCATTTGCGAATACGACCCCTTCGTGGGCTTCTTCCGGTTCGGCAGCACGGCGAACATGTTCGTCCTGGGGCTGTGCTTTCTGACGATCGGCGTGTTCGTGGGCCGGCCGTATTGCCGCTACGTCTGCCCGTACGGGGCGATTTTGGGTCTATGCTCGCGCGTGGCCAAGGAGCACGTGCGCATTCCGCCCGAAGAGTGCATCAAGTGCCGGCTGTGCGAGGACGTCTGCCCGTACGGGGCCATCCGCGCGCCGACCGTCGAGCTGGCCCCCGACCAGCGGCGTCGCGGCCGTCGCCGGCTGGCCGCGGTCCTCGCGGCCTTGCCGCTTCTGGTCGGCCTGGGCGCGGTGGTGGGCTATGGTCTCGGGGGACCGCTTTCGAAGCTCCACGCGACCGTGCGCCAGGCGGAAGACGTCTGGCTTGTCGAGCAGCTTGCTGCCGGGGGAACACCGGCCCCCGAGGAAATGCCCGACCCCAGCGAGGCCCAGCGCATCAAGCGCCGCAACGACCGGGTCGAGGCGTTTCGCAAGACGGGTCGGCCGGCCGCCGAACTCTATGAAGAAGCCCTCGCACTGCGCCACCGGTTTGCCTGGGGCGGGCTGTGGCTGGGCGCCTGGGTGGGACTCGTGATCGGCGCCAAGCTCGTCCAATTGAGCGTGCGGCGCCGCCGCACCGAGTACACGCCCGACCGGGCGGATTGCGTGTCCTGCGGACGGTGTTTCTGGTACTGCCCCCAGGAACAGCTGCGCCTGGGACTGATCGACGCGATCCCGGCCGAGGTGGCCGGGCGCGCCGGCGGGGCGAACCCTTCCCCTTCGGCCGAGGAGGTTGCCCATGCCTGAGCCCGCCCCCAACGCCGGCACCTCGAATGTCGGCCCTAC
Source organism: Thermoguttaceae bacterium (assembly GCA_024653385.1). Classification (GTDB taxonomy): domain Bacteria; phylum Planctomycetota; class Planctomycetia; order Pirellulales; family Thermoguttaceae; genus JANLFZ01. The sequence continues at coordinate 8,734 of JANLFZ010000236.1, forward strand.
GCGCGCCGGCGAGTTCTGGGCGCAGGTTGCGGCCCAGTGTGCGGCCGTCGCCGCGGCGTTTGTCGTGGGGACGCTGGTTCTGTTGGGCTGGGACTACGGTCGCCGTTGGGCCAACGACCCGCTCGAATCGCCCGAGTACCAGGCCCTGAAGGCCGAGTTGGCCCGAAACCCGGCCGACGAGCGCGTCAAGGAGCAGATTCGCGCGCTGGACCTCGCGTTGCGCCGCGAGTTCTTTCGCCAACGGACGTTCGCCGCGCGCGGAGCGTGGCTGCTCCTGGGCGGGATCGTCGTCTTGATCGTTGCCGCCAAGACCGCGGCCACGCTGGATCGCCGACTTCCCATGCCCCAACCCGAGGCCGTACCGCACGACAGGGACCAGAGAGCATCGCGGGCAGCCCGTTGGGCCGTCGGCGGTCTGGCGGCGGGGCTCTTGGTCGTGGCCGTGCTGCTTTCGACCCAGCTTACCAGCGAGTTCGATCGCGGCGAGGCGGTGGCGCGATCCGAGCCGGCCCCCGCTCCCCCGCCGCCTCGCACGCAGGCCAGTGATACGAGTGCCAAGCCGGCCGCTCTCGCCAAGGCCAACGAGGGCAGTTCCAAAACGCTCTCGCCTGCGCCGACGCCGCAACCCGGTCCGTCGAGCCAGCAAGTCCCCAGCGACGACGAG
>JANLFZ010000237.1:0-8403 GCA_024653385.1 Thermoguttaceae bacterium
CTGGCAATAGGGTCCGGTGGCGTGGCCTGAACCACTCGTTGATCACGATCCCAGCGACGCAAACAGCCACCACACACACGATCGACAGGAGGTACCAATGAACTACGCGCACCACTCGTTCTTCTGCCATGATTCCTATGGCTTTACAAGCCCCTCCAGATTAGTTTGCGCTTGCCCCAGCGGGCGATTGACTGAGGCTAATGGGGACCTCATGAATGTCACTCCCGAGTTTGACAGAATCAGTAATGTGCCCCTTTTGGCCCTTCGCGAACTTCGTCCGCGTCGGTCTTGCGCCAGTCCTTACCGTATTTCAGTTCGAGCAGCTCTTGGTATGCATTGTAGGCATCTTTCTGCCCGGCACGCCAGAACAGCAACAACGCTTCTCGCTCGTATGGGGTCGGCCGCGCTTCGAGCCCGCGGACGCTGCCCAGCTTGATGTTCACGTATTCGTGGATGCCGCTCATTCGCAACGACTGAAATGCAGCCCCGAGATAGTCTTCCCGGTCGAGGAACTCCTGATGCACTGCCGCCATGGTGGGATCGTGGAGCAACTCCCATAGTCGAGCGTCGTCAGGCGACAGGGTTGGGAAGCGTGGCTCGAACCACGCGTTTACCAGCATCCCGCCGACGGAAACCACCACCACAAAGACAATCGATAGGAGCCACCAATGAGACACGTACACCAACCGTTCTTCTGGCATGATTCTAAGGCTTTCGAAGCCCCTCCAGAGTCGGACGGGTGGCCCGGCCAAAGCGAAGCGATGGCCGTGGTCTGGTCCCAACGGCCACGCCCTTCACTGGCGTTCAGGGCGTGCCACCCGACCCGTTTCGACTCTCCCTCGTCACCCTCTCCCCCTCGGTCTCGAGAAGCCGAGCCGACTCAGTAATGTCTTCCTCGCCTTTCTCAAGGTTCCCCAAAAGGATCCGCACCTGTCCACGCTGGAAATAGAGTTCCGAATCCGCAGGCTTCAGTTCGATCGCTTTGCTGAAAGCCGTTTCGGCGCGCGGTAAGTCCCCTTTGACGATGCAGATAACCCCGCGCAGGCGATACGTTCGCCAATCCGACGGGTTCAGGCGGCTGGCTTTGTCGAGACTCGCCAACGACTTGTCGAATTCGCGCTGGACGGCGCGGAGAACCGCGTCTTCCCGGTATGACTCCGGCGTGGGCAGTCTGATTCGGAGCATCGTCTCGAAGCCGCTCGGCGTTTGCTTCAGTTCGCGAGCCTCCCTAAAGAGGGAGACCCAACAGGCATATGCCGGGAACGACCAGAGGTCGACGTACGTCCCCCCAATCAAGTCGGCGGCCTCGGTGGCGCGGTACCGGAGCGGGCGACCGCGGAAGGCATCGGAGCGTGATAGCTCAGTGGCACGACGAAGATCATCGCGGTGCTTTCGAGACTCACCGCAGTCGCGGTAGAGGCGAAGTCGGGATCGATAAGCGGCCAGGTAGTCGGGATCCAGGCGAATCGCCTCGCTGAAGTCCTGAATCGCCTGTTCGGCGTCTCCTTGAAGGGCGCGCGCCGAGCCGCGCCCATAATAGAGTACCGCCTGCTTTCCCTCAAGCCGGATTGCCGCGGAGAAATCCCGAATCGCCGCTTCGGGCTGGCCTGAGAGAAGCGAAGCGAATGCGCGACACCGGTACGCTCCGCCGTTCTGGCCATTCGAGGCGATCGCCTGAGTGAAGAACGTGACGGCAGTCGCATAACGGCCAAAGACAAGCTCCTGCTTTCCACGCCAATAGGCTTCCTCCAAGTCGGCCGCGCATGCGCCTCCGGCAAGTGTCCCCCATGTCGCCAGCAAGACAAGAACATTCACGCAGCGACTGGCCATCATAACCTCCCCAAAAGCGCGGATATGCGCCTGAGCGCGCTGTTCCGTTGGTCAACGGCATCGAGCCTCACACGGTTCCAATAACTGAGTTCATGCCTCAACACTGGCATCTCGTGAACCAAATCGCCCAATCGACGTTCCATCAGATCCGCCTTGCTCTGCAAGTACCTGATCTGTTGTCTGACGCTTTGTTGGGCCATGCCCAGGACTGTCATCCTCATATCGAGGGACATGCTTCCGAGAGGAACGCCGAGGGCTGCGATGTAGGCGGCGACGCCCTCCAGCCTGAGCCATGACATTCGCTGGTGGATGGCTTGCAGTTTGTCTCGAATGTCGCGCTGCTCAAAGAGCGAGTTATTGTACTGCTGCCGGACCTGCATGTAAATCGCGTTTGCCTGCTGGAAGGCCCATTCGAACGCCAAGTACATCGCGTAGAGTTCAGCGAACCTCGCAGTGTCCAGCCCCCCTCCGCCGCTCCCGCGTGGTATCGACCTCAAACCCGAAGGATCGCTGGCACTTGACGGGCTGTTAGTGACGTAGCGGTAGACGTTTGGATCGCCACCGGACAGGCCAAGCGGATCTTCGCTCGAAAACCGGCCGATGGCGGCGTCGTAGTAGCGGGCGCGGTAGTAGTACTGGCCGGTGGCGGCGTCGAACTCGCGGGCCGTGAACTTGAAACGGTCGCCGGCCGAAGGGTTGGTCTCGGCAAGAACACGGCCGAACGAGTCGTAGGCGAGGTGGTCGATCACTTGACCAGACGTGTTCGCCCGGTCGCGGACCGAGCCGAGGTGGTCGGTCAGGTCCCACACGATCTGGCCCGACGCGCTCAGACTGGCCATGATCATGTCCACCGCCGGCCCGTACAGATGCCGGTGCGTCAGGTTGCCCTGGCCGTCGAAGTCGGCGTAGGGGTTCAGCCCGTCGTAGACCGTCCAGCGGACCGTGGCTTGCTGCGGCCCCGGGCCGTCGGGGTCGTCCGAGACGCCGATCCGCTTGTCGAACGGATCGTAGGTGTAGGTCGACTCCTGGAGCACCGCACCCCCCGAGTCCTTCACCTTGACGCTGGTCAGCCGGTTCCGGTGGTCCCAGGTGTACTCCGTGACCTTGCCCGTGGCGATCTCGGTTTTGGTGAGAAGATTGCCTTCGTTGTCATACGTGTAGTTGAACGAGCCGTCGGAGAGCAGTCGGTTGCCCGAGCCTGTCTGATAGCCCGGCATCGTGCGGTTGCCCAGCGGGTCGTAGCTGAACGTCTCGTTGCGCCAGCCCGTGGCCGAGAGGAGCTGCCCGGTCGGGTCGTACGTGTAGTTGACCGTGCCGTCGCTTGAGACCTCTTGGGTGAGTTGGCCCGCGGCGTCCCAGGTGAAGGCGTAGCTGGCCAGGGTGCTGTAGCCCGCGGTGTGGGCGATGCCCGTGACGCGGTCGGCGTTGTCGTAGGCGAAGGTGCTGTTGACCGAGGCCCCGCCGCTAGAGTACAGGTCGCGGCGGCTGAGGCTCGCGAGTCGGCCGGCCGCGTCGTAGCCCAGCGTGACCTGGGGCCGCATCATGCCCATGCCGAACATCTCGAGCGAGGTCATGCGGTGGGCCGGGTCGTACATGTAGGCCGTCTGCGCGCCGAGGCTGTCGGTGCGTGTGGTGCGGTCGTCGCGGTCGTTGTAGCCGAAGCTGAGCATGAGCCGCGGCACGCCCGGGGTGCCCTGGTTGTCGACGCTCGCGAGGCGGTCGTCGGTGTCGTAGGCGAACGTGTAGGTGGCGGCCGGGTCGCTTGCGCGGGTGAGTCGGCCGTCGCTGTCGTAGCCGTAGGAGATCGTGCGGATCGTCTGGCCCTGCCCATCGAGCCAGTTCTCGGCCGTGCGCCGGCCCGCGTCGTCGTAGCCGAAAGTGCGCCGGCGGCCGTTGCGGTCTTGCACCTGGGTCATGCGCCCGGCCGTGTCGTACGAGTAGATCGTCTGGTGATTGAGCGGGTCGGTCTCGGTCAGCAGCCGGCCGTCGTTGTCGTACGCATAGCTCGTGACGTTGTGGTTCGCGTCGGTGACGCTCGCCAGCCGTCCGGCCGCGTCGTACGCATAGAGCGTTTCGGCGTTGTTGGCGTCGATGGTCTTCGTGACGCGGTGTTGGGCGTCGTACTCGTACCGGGTCACGCGGTTCAAGGGATCGGTGATTGAGAGCAGGTTGCCGGCCAGATCGTAGGCGTACGTGGTGCGGTGGCCCAGGGGATCGACGGCGGCCGTCATGCGGTTCTGGGCGTCGTACTCCCAGGTGGTCGTGTGGTTCAACGGGTCGGTGCGCGAGACGAGGTTCCCGGCGTCGTCGTAGACCAGGGTGGTCGTGTTGTTCAGCTCGTCGCGGATGCTGGTTACGCGGCCCGCATCGTCGTACGTGTAAACCACCGAGCCGCCGCCGCTTTCCTGGAGCGCCGAGAGCCAGCCCTGGGCCGTGTACCCGCGGTAGGTGGTCCCATTGGCCGGGTCGGTGACGCTGGCCAGCCAGCCGCGCACGTTGTAGGCCATCGTGGTGGTGTTCGAGAGCGGATCGGTCTTCTCGACGACCTGCCGGGCCGGGTCGAGCGTGAACGTCGTCGTCTGGTTCAAGGGATCGGTGACCGCGACGAGGCTCCCCACGTCGTCGAAGGTGAACGTGGTGACCTCGTCCAGAGGATCGGTCACGGCAACGCGGTTGCCTTCGGCATCGTAGGCGAACTCGGTCTCGGCGCCCGAGGGGTCGGTCTGGCGCGTCACGCGGCCCAGGGCGTCGTAGGTCCACGCGGTGGTGTGGTTCAGCGGGTCGGTCTGGCTCGTGCGGTTCCCTCGGGCGTCGTAGGCATACGTGTACTTGGGGTTGTCGTTCGGGTCGCCGGGGGTTTCGTCGGGGAGCGTCACCTGGGTAAGGCGGCCCATGGTGCTATAGGCCATCTGGGTGACCTCGCCCAAAGGATCGGTGCGGCTGGTCTGGTTGCCGGCCGTGTCCCACGTGGCCCATTCGCGGGGGTTGTCTTCGTCGCCCGGCGTATCGTCGGGAAAGACCGTCTCGATGAGCCGATCGCGCGCGTCGTAGAAGAACTTGGTCACCCGGCCCTCGGGATCGGTCGCGGTGGAGACCAGACCGTCGGCGGTGTAGGTGTAGGCGATCGTGTTGAGAAGGGGGTCGGTGACCTGGGTCAAGTTCCCGGCCGCGTCATACGTGTAGCTGTAGACCTTGCCGCCGGCGTCGGTGTGCTGCGTCACCTGGCTGTAGGCGTTGTAGACGAAGGTCTCTTGCGAATAGTCGCCGTGGGTAATTTTGGTGATGTTGCCCTTGGCGTCGCGCCAGTAGACCGTGTTGCGGTCGAGCTGATCGGTGGACTGGGAGGGGAGCCCGTCGGCGTCGCGGTGCGTGACGGCGAGGTGGCCGAGCGGATCGTACTGGCCCGTGGACGTGCCGAAGCCGGTCCAATCGTATTGGGTCTGCCACGCCTTGCCGCGGCCGTCGGTGTAGGTGCTGGCGGCCGCGGCCCAGAGGACGGCGGCGCCGGGCGATTGCGGCGTGCCCGAGCCCGGCGCGAGAAGCCCTTCGGTCTGGTAGGGCGCCAGCGCGTCGGTGGTGGCGTCGGCCCGGGTCGTGCCGCTGATGCGCCCCGAGAAGGCGTAGTTGAAGGTCGTGGTGAAGTTGCGCGGGTCGGTGCGGCTGGTCATCCGATTCGAGGCGTCGTAGGCGAAGGTCCAGGCCGATGCGTCGGGCTGGGTGATGGCGGTCAGGCGACCGTTCCCGTCGTGTGCGAGAGTCGTGGTGCGGTTGGCAGGGTCGGTGATGCCCGTGAGCCAACTGCCCGTGTAGGCGAAGGTGGTGGCCAGGCCATTGGGGTCGGTGATCGACGCGAGGCGTCCCTCGGCATCGTAGCCATAGGCGATGGCGTTGTTGTTCCGATCGACGAAGGCGGCGAGCTTGCCGGCCGTGTCGAAGCGGAATTGCTCGCCCGTCTTGAGCGTGCGGGTGAAGGTGTTGTCGGGGTTCTTGACCAGGGTAGAGAAGTCGCCATCGGGCGTAAGGTAGCTCTGGGTGGGCGGGTCCCAGGCGAACCACAGGCTGCGCCCGTCGCCCAAGTCGAGGATGGCCCCATTGGCCAGGGCGTACACGCGACTGAGGCCCCCCACCTGCCAGCCGGGGCCGACCGGGCTTGTCGCGTAGCTGATCACGGTGACCATGCCGCTGTTCGTGGTCGTCACGTCGCCCGAGCCATAATGGGCCGTCACGTCGATCTGCCATGCGTAGCGCCCGGTCGCGAGGCCCGAAGCGTCGGCCTGAAGGGCGATCTGCATCAGGTCGCCCGGGTTCAGGTCGCTGGTGGTGTAGTAGTATTCCTGTCCTTGCACGCCGTTGAACGTGAGGCGGGCGCTGACGGTCGGCGGCACGGCCCGCGTGGGGTCGATCTGGTAGCGGTCGAGGAAGATCGGCTTGGGCGCTGCCGCCTCGGAGTTGTAGACCAGTCCCACCGCCGGCGCCCCGGGGTCGTAGCTCGGCAAGAGGTGCGAGAGGTTCAACTCGCCCGTGGCCGACCTCAGCACGTAACCATCCCCCGCGATCGCCTCTTGGCTGTCAAGGATGAGGTCGGGCGTGACGACCTCGGGGCGCGTGACCGAGACCGGCGGACTGCCTCCCCCGCTGCCTCCGCTGCCGCCGCTGCCGCCGCTTCCCCCACTGCCGCCGGTACCATCGTTGATCACCTGAAAGTTGTACTCGAGCACCGTCTGGCTCTGATCGGCGTAAGTCACCCTCAGGCCGATGCGGTTCGCCACGGAGTTGCCCGAGATGACGTTGCCCCAGTTGAAGCGCAGGCGGTACGTGTCGGCGCCCTGGACATCGCGGGCCGTGGGGGCCAACGACAGGTCCCAGGCGTAGCTGGCCACGGTCTCGCCTTGCACCTGCGCGCGGAGGTCGACGCTGTCGCCTTCCGACTCGTACTCGACGGCCCCGGTGCTCACGGTCAGTCCATCGTTCCAATCGACCACGTAGCAGGGACCGCTGCCGAGCGAGTCGAGCAGTCCCTCGCTCTGCCAGGCCGCGGCCAGCACGCCACCGCCGCTCGGCCCCACCACCCCGCCGCCGGAGACCGCCGGGGCGGAAAGCGCGGTAGACGCGGCGACCGTGGCGGCGACGGCGGTCGAGGCCGCGTTCTCCCTGGCCGACGACTCGTCGGAGGCCGCGAAGGAAGCCCGCCGGGCCACAAGACGTGGGCCAGGTTCGGCACTCGGCGCGTCGAACGCCGGCGGAGTTCCCTGGACAGGTCCATCGATCGACCCCGGCGGCGCCAGGCTCAGGGCTTGGATCTCGGCGGCCAGTTCGAGGTCTTCGGCAGCGGCGGGTGTTAAGGTGGGGAATGCCGCCCTCACCCCCGGCCCCTCTCCCGCAAGCGGGAGAGGGCAGAACCATTGCTGCCCCGCTGCCGGGAAGGGAGAGGGCGGTTCGGTGGAATTGCCCGGTTGCAGCAACGCCGTCGCGGCTCCTGACATCGTGTCGTCGTCGAGGTCCAGCGCGGGCGTCTCGCTCATCGCAGTGCCGATCGCCGTTTGGCGGTCTTCATCGAGGATCCAGGCGCGGCGCGACTCGAAGGGATCGGCCAGCCGGGGCAAGAGTGAACTTCGCGCTGCGGACCCACCGCGCTCCGCAGCCCAGGGGTCCCAGCCGACCACAAGCCCGGCCGCGCCGAGTGACGTGAACCCTTCGCCCACGACGTACCGTCCTTCCAGCGGCTCGAACCCGATCAGCCGCCGGTATGCGCTATGCCCCCTCCCCACGCTTTGGGTAGATCCGCGAGGCGAACATGGCTATCCTCCCATAAAGAACCGCGCCAACGCCACGCACACGCCGAGTCAGCGCAGGGACCCAACAGCGAAGGCGTCAGGCCGGAAACCTGCCCCACGGTGGAGGCACACGTGATTTGGAACGCAAACCCGGGACGGATTGAAAACCCGCCCCCCTTGACACGAGGGCGGCCGCGCGCCCCTCGGCCGGTCGATTCAGAAGTTGCCCACCACAAAAGCGTGCTGACCGACAACGCCCACTAATCTAATCCTTCCACCGCCCGTGTCAACGGGCGGGAAGAGAATCCAATAAAAATTCTCGACCGCGCCGCAAGCTCTAGCACGCCCCGGCCAGCGCGGATTTCTTCCGTTCGGCGATCACCTCGCGCTCGATGCTCGGGGGCAGGCGCTTGTATCGGGCGAACTCGAGGGTAAAGGTGCCCTGGCCCTGGGTCATGCTCCGCAGGTCGGTGGAGTAGCCGAACGTCTCGGCCAGCGGCACCTCGCCTTCGATCTGCGCGCTTGGGCCGTGGATTTCCGTCCCCATGACGATTCCGCGGCGCGCCGTCAGATCGCCGACGACGGCCCCTTGGAACTGGCTCGGGCACTCGATCTCGATCTTCATGACGGGTTCGAGCAGCACGGGCCGGGTCTTGGGGAAGGTTTCGCGCATGGCGGTCTGGGCGCAGATCTGGAAGGCCAGATCCGAGCTATCGACCTCGTGGTACGAGCCGTCTTCGAGAATCACCTTGAGTCCCACGACGGGGTAGCCGGCCATCGCCAAGGGCCCCGTGGCCGG
>JANLFZ010000237.1:8413-9392 GCA_024653385.1 Thermoguttaceae bacterium
CCCTTGGCGATGGCCTTTCGGAACCCTTTCTCGATGGCGGGGATGAACTCGCGGGGGACGCGGCCGCCGACGACCTTCTCTTCGAAGACGAACGACTCGCCCGTCTCTTCGGCCAGGGGTTCGAGGCGGCCGATGATGTGGGCGTATTGGCCCGCCCCGCCGGTCTGCTTGCGGTGCCGCGTGTTGAAGGAAGCGGCCTGGGTCGGCGCCTCGCGGTAGTTCACCCGGGGCGCGCTGACCTTCACCTCGACGTTGAACTCGCGGCGGATGCGTTCGACGTACACCTCGAGGTGGAGTTCGCCCATGCCGGCGACGATCGTCTCGCCGGTCTCCTCATCGGTGCTCACGTGGAGTGTGGGGTCTTCGCGGCGGTAGCGCTGGAGGGCCTTGGCCAGACGGTCGGCGCCATCGCGGTCGGCCGGCTCGATGGCGATGCGGATGACGGGCTCGGGCACGAACATTCGTTGGAGCGTGCAATAGGGGTACTCCGAGGCGTACGTGTCGCCGCTGGCGCAGTCGAGGCCCAGGACGGCCACGATGTCGCCCGCTTCGGCCGCTTCGACCTCCTCGCGCTGGTCGGCGTGCATGCGCACGATGCGGCTGAACCGCTCGCGGCGGCCGGTTCGCTGGTTGTAGGCCGTCGCTCCCTTGGCGAACCGTCCCTGGTAGATGCGCAGGTAGGTCAGCGCGCCATACGGGTCTTCGGCGATCTTGAACGCCATGGCCACGCCCGGCTTGTCGGGGTCGGGCGTCAACGAGATCGCGCGGTGGGGGTCGTCGTGGGCCATGGCCTTCACGTCGGCGTCCATCGGCGACGGGAGGTAGTGGACCACGGCGTCCAAGAGCGGCTGGACTCCCTTGTTCCGGTAGGCCGAGCCGAGGAAGACGGGGGTCAGTTGCTCGCTGACCACGGCCAGGCGCACCACGCGGTGGATGAGATCCTCGGGCACGTCCTGCTCGGCCAGCAGCAATTCGAGGA
>JANLFZ010000238.1:0-1657 GCA_024653385.1 Thermoguttaceae bacterium
CGATTTGCCGCGCCGTCGAACTGCACCAGCGCGCGGCCGTTCATGTTGACGGTCTTCACCCGGCCCGTCATGCCTTTGAATCGAGCCAGCTCAGGCCGCGACGCATCGACGACCACGTACTGGTCGGTGTATTGCTGGCGAAGACGTTCGATGGTTTCGTGCGACATGGTTGTGCAAGTCGTTCAGTTGCGAGTTGCCCCGGCGCGGGAGTCCTGGCCGGCCTTCCAGCGCAAGTAGGCATCGAGAAAGCCCTGCAAGTTGCCGTCCAAGACGCTGTGGAAGCTGCCCACCATGTACCCGGTGCGCGTGTCCTTGACCCGTTGCTCGGGGTGCAGAAAGTAGCTGCGTATCTGCGATCCGAAGCCGACTTTGGGCATCTGATTGTACTTGGCCGCCTGCTCGGCCTCGCGTTTTTCTTCCTCGCGTCGAGCGAGCCGGGCGCGGAGCATCTTCATGGCCATGGCCCGATTCTTGTGCTGGCTGCGTTCGTTCTGGCACTGCACCACGATCCCCGTGGGCAGGTGCGTCAAACGGATTGCGCTGGCCGTCTTGTTGACATGCTGCCCGCCCGGGCCGCTGGAAGAAAACACGTCCTCGCGGATGTCCTCGTCACGAAGCTCGATCTGGATCTCGTCGTCCACCTCGGGGGCCACTTCGACGGCCGCGAAGCTCGTCTGGCGTTTCCCCTCGGCATTGAACGGACTGATGCGCACCAGGCGATGGATGCCTTCCTCGCCCTTGAGGTACCCGTAGGCCATCCAACCGCGGATCGCAATGCTGGCGCTCTGGATGCCTGCCTCTTCGTTTTCCTGCCGGTCGAGGACCTCGACCTCGTAGTCGTGGTCCTTGGCCCAAGCGATGTACATGCGCAACAGCATCTCGGCCCAGTCGTTGGCGTCGGTGCCGCCGTCGCGGGCATTGATCTTGAGAATCGCCGAATTGGCGTCCAAGGGGCCGTTGAGCAGGGCCTTGGTCTCCAATTCGTCGACGGCCTTCTCCAGACGATCGAGCTGCCCGGGCACTTCGGCCGCGAAACTCGCGTCCTCTTCGGCCATTTCGATCATGGCCGCCAAGTCCTCCGCCTCGTGGATCGCCTCGGACAGCGGCTTCAGAATGCCCTTGAGCCCTTTCAGTTCGGTGACCGCGGCCTGGGCCTTCTCCTGGTTGGCCCAGAAATCGGGCGCGGCCATTTGACGTTCGATCTCGGCCACCCGGGCTTGCTTCGTCTCGTAGTCAAAGGGAGTCCCTCAATTGGAGGATCCGCTGCTGTATCGCCTCGGCGCGGTCGATCAGTTCCTTATCCATTCAAACGGTCCTCTAGGGGGATAGTCTCATCTTGTGACATTATATCGGGTAGCGGCATTGCCGGAAGGCGGACCCGAATGCGTTTGGCCAGTCCGGGTCGAGGGTTGCGAACTGTTGGCGCCACGACGGCAGGTTCGAGAACCGACATTCCAAAAAGACCCCATTTCGCCCAATTACTCCGTTCTTCCTTGCCGTAGCGGACGGTTCCGGTTACAATCGCGCGGCTTCGCAAGGGAGAGACCTATAGGTTCAAGGACGCAACCAAGTCGGGATGACCTCGATGAGCACGGACGCCGCTCTGGCCGCCAGTCTTGCCAACCCCTTGGAACAGCTCCGCTTCGGGCGGCAGGTG
>JANLFZ010000238.1:1667-9392 GCA_024653385.1 Thermoguttaceae bacterium
GAGGCTCGGGCCGTGCTGGAACTCGCCCAGCGCCTCGACAAGGCGTTTTGCCTCGCGGCCGACCTGATCTTCCACTGCCAAGGCAGCGTGATCGTGACGGGCATGGGGAAGGCGGGCCTGGTCGGCCAGAAGATCGTGGCCACATTGGCATCCACGGGCACGCCGAGCCACTGGCTTCACCCGGCCGAGGCGGTCCATGGCGACCTGGGACGGATCCGCCCCTGCGATGTCGTGCTCGTGCTTTCCCAAAGCGGCGAAACCGAGGAGATCGTCCGGCTCTTGCCGTCGCTGCGCGCGCTGGGACCGCCGATCATTGCGGTCACGGGCGGACTATCCAGCACGCTGGCCCGCGCGGCAAACGTCGTGATCGACCTCGGATCGTTGGAAGAGGCATGCCCGCTGGGCCTTGCGCCGACCACGAGCAGCACGGCGATGCTTGCGGTGGGCGACGCCCTCGCCTTGGTCGTCAGCCGCATGCGGGGCTTCCATCGGGAGGATTTCGCGCGATTTCACCCGGCCGGCTCGCTCGGGCGCAAGCTGAGCAAGGTCGATGACCACTTGCGCCCCCTGTCGCAGTGCCGGGTGGCCCGCGAGGACATGACCGTCCGCGAGGTCTTTGTTCGCCTGAGCACGCCGGGCCGGCGCACCGGGGCCATCATGCTGGTCGATCCGTCGGGACGCCTGGCCGGCATTTTCACCGATAGCGACCTGGCCAGGCTGTTTGAACGCCGCCGGGATCGGGAACTGGACGGCCCCATCCGCGAGGTCATGACCAGCAACCCGGTGACCATCCCTTTGGGTTCACCCATGACCGAGGCCGTGGCGATTCTTGCTCAGAGGAAGATCAGCGAACTGCCGGTGGTCGACGAGGAGGGCAGGCCCGCCGGCTTGATCGACGTGACCGATGTCGTGGGTTTGTTGCCGCAAGAGTTGCCGGATGGAGAGACCTTGCCCGCTGCGGGGCCCATAACGCCCAGCGAGCATTTGAAGCCCAGCTACCGCGTGTTTCGTGAACCGGAAGAGGGCGACGTGGCGTAATGCAGGCAGGGTGGCGTGTGGTACAATGGAGTGACCTCGATGCAGGAAGCGAACGGATGACCCCCCAAGTGCGGACCGCGCTGGAGCAGCGATGCGAGTCGGTCGAGCTGATTCTGGCCGACGTGGACGGGGTGCTGACCGACGGCCGGGTGGTCCTCAACAACCAGGGCATCGAAACGAAGCAGTTCCACATCCGCGACGGCATGGGGATCCGCCTATGGCAGAAGGCGGGCTACCGCTTCGGCGTGATCACGTCGCGGAGTTCGCAGGTCGTCAAGATGCGGGCGGCCGAACTCGGCGTCGGCATCGTGCGGCAGGGCGCGACCGACAAACTGGCGACGCTCCAGCAGATTCTCGACGAATTGGGCCTCGCGCCCCCGCAGGCGTGCTACATCGGCGACGACTTGCCCGATCTGCCCGCGGTCCGCGCCGTGGGCCTGGGGGTGGCCGTGGCCGACGCTTGCCCCGACCTCCGCGAGGCGGCGCACTACGTGACGTCCCTTCCTGGCGGCGCGGGAGCGGTTCGCGAGGTCGTCGAGCTGATCCTGAAAACCCAACGCCGCTGGGACGATGTGATCCAACCGTACCGCGCTTGAGGGAGTGGCAACGCGAGGGATGGCCCGGGTCTTGCGCATCGGACTGAGCTGCTCGATCGTGCTGGCCGCGTACTGGAGCTACGCGCTGGTGGCGGTGCCGCTCATCGAGCCGCCTGCCGCGCCCCCGGCTGGCGACGCGGTTTCCGAGGCACAGATCCAAGAGGCCCGAAACGCCGCGCTGAACGATCCCCGGCGGGCGATTCTGGCCCCGCTGTTCGCCCCTGGCGACTGGGAGCTTGGCGAGCGCGCCAAAATCCTGGAGAGCGATCAGTTCCGCCTTCTGGTCGAGGATTGGAACACCTCGGAAGCCGATCAAGTCGAGCTTCGCCCCTGCACCATGATCTTCACGCCCGAGGACGACGCGCTCTCCGAGGCGGAGCGGATACGCCAATCCGTGGTCCTCCAGGCCCCGCAGGGCGCGCGCCTTCGATTCGATCGGCCGCTCGACTTACGGCGGGGTAACATCGGGCGGCTCAAAGGCGGGATGCTCGAGGGCTCCATTACGATCCGTAGCGCCGGAAAACTGCCCGGTCCCGAAGACGACCTGTGGGTAATCACTCGCGATCTCGAATTGACCGAAGAAGGGATCTCGACCCCCCATGACGTCGAGTTCCGCTACGGAGCGCACTTCGGCCGAGGGGCCAACTTGCTCGTGAAGTTCCTTCCCGGGGACCGCGGGACGGCCGATCGCCGCGGCCTGAACATCGGCGGCGTCGAATCGTTCGAGTTGCGGCATGTCGAGCGGCTCTATCTGGGACCGGGCGGGGTGGCGAGCCGATGGGCTCGCGGGCAGGGCACCGCGGAGGCATCGGGTACCCCCCAGGCCGGCGCCGCCAAGCCGCCCGATTCGCCCCGCGCCGCCAACGCGGCCGATTCGCCCGTCGAAATCACCTGCCGCGGCCCGTTCCGCTTCGACCTCGGCCAGCAATTGGCCACCTTCGAGAACCACGTGGACGTGCGGCGGATCAACGCGCGGGGGCCGAGCGACCAGATCGCTTGCGAACTGTTGGGAATTCACTTTGCCCGGCGACGGCCCTCGGCGTCGCAGGGCGAGCCGCCGAAGGATCGCCGAACGACGCCCGACCTGCAACCGCGCCGGATCGAGGCCCGCGGCCATCCGGTGGTCGTCCATGCGCCGAGCCAGGGCGCCGAGGCCCGCGGCGAATACCTCGACTACGACCTGGCGACGCGGCGGATTACGTTGCGCCCCTCGCCCGCCGATGCCCAGGCGGCGCCCCATGCCGAGGTCTTTGTGCGCCAAGGGCCGAACGAAATCCATGCCCCGTGGGTCGAATACGACCTGGCCGAAGGAAATCGGCTGGGGCAGGCCGTGGCCGCGGGCCCGGGTTGGGTCCGCGTGGAACTGAAAGACCGTCCGGGACAACCGCTGGTGGCCAAGTGGAACCAGGAGCTGCGCCTTCGCCCGGCCGACAACGAGCACGTCATCTCGCTGACCGGCGGGGCCGAAATGAGTTACGGTGGGTTTGGCGCGCTATCGGCCGCCGAGATCTACTTTTGGTTGTTCGAGGTCCCGGCCAGCCAGAACGGCGCCGCCCAGATCCGGCCCGACCGGATGTTGGCGCGCCAGCAGGTGCGGATCGATTCGCTCCAGCTTTCCGGCGCGGTCGATCAACTCGAGGTATGGTTCGAGCAACAGGCGGCCGCGCCCGAGCGGGAGCAAGCCGCGGGCACGCCGCTCCCCCGGCCGGCGCGCCGCGATCCCCGGTTGGAGACGGCCCGGGCCGCCGTGGATCTTGGATCTCGAATTCCCTCGGCGTTGCACGAGGTGTGGCGCCCGCTCAACGAGGCGGGGCAGCGGCTCGGGCTGGCCGAGACGTCGCCGGCCCCTGCCGTCGCGCCCCCTCCCGTGGTCCGCACCGACCGCGCGGCCGACGCGCCCGGCCGGCATTTCGACATCACCGGCCGGCTGTTGCGCGCGCGGGTGGTCACCGCCGATCGGAAGTCCGACGTCGCCGAACTCATGGTCGAGGGCAAGGTCCACTTCGTCGAGAGCCGGACCGCCAAGCCGGACGAGCGGCCGCTGGTGGTCAAGGGGGACCGGGTCCACGTGCTCGACGCGGCCCAGCCTCACGCGGCCGCGACCGTGACCGGCAGCCCGGCGCACTTCCAAGCCCGGGGACTCGGCCTGACCGGCAGCAACATCAACTTGAACCGCGGGACGAATCGCCTGTGGATCGAGGGGCCGGGCCGCCTGGATCTCGTGCTGGACCGCGACTTCCGGGGCCAGCCCGTCCCCGAAGGTCTGCCCGTCGCCATCGCGTGGCGCGACGGCATGTGGCTTGACGGCCGCACGACCCGGTTCGAGGAGTCGGTCGTCGTGACCAGCCGCGATCAGACGCTGCGGACCGACACCTTCGAAGTCGATTTCAAGGAGGCGGTCCGGTTTTCCGAACCCGAGAAGCAACCGCGTCCCGAGATCGAGCAGCTTCGGTGCCGCGGTCGAGTGGTTCTCGAAAGCCGCACGGCCGACGACCGGGGCCTTGCGTCGTCCGAGCGCATCGAAGTGGCCGACCTGGCGATCCATCTGTTGACCGGTACGATCAGCGCGGGGGGGCCGGGCCGCGTGGTGACGACCCGGCGCGGCTCGGCCGATGCGGTGTTCGACCGCGCGGCCGGTTTCCCTGCTTCGGCGACGGCCGCCGACAGCCAAGCCAAACCCCCGCAATCGCCGGGGCTGAGTTGCCTGGAAGTGCGGTTCCAGCGGACCATCGCGGGGAACTTCCAGCAGCGGCGTCTGACGTTCCACGACCAGGTGCGCGCGGTGTTCGGCCCGGTCCCCCAGTGGGATGCCGCGCTGCCGGCGGACCGGCCCGAGGCCCTCGGCCCCCGAGGCGGCGTGCTGCGCTGCGACCAGCTTTCGGTCGTGCAGATGGTAACGCCGGGTCGCGCGGAGCCGAGCGTCGAACTCGAGGCCGTCGGCAACGCGGTCGTCGAGGGCGAGCAGTACACCGCCCGCGCCCACCGCATCACCTACGACCAGAAAAAGGACCTTCTGGTGCTCGAGGGCGACGGCCGCAACGATGCGCAGCTATTCCGGCAGACGTACGTCGGCGGGCCCGTGACGCCTGCCTCAGCCCGCAGGATCCAGTACTGGCCGTCCGCCCGCCGCGGCTTGATCAACGACTTCCACGCGCTGGAGCATCAGGTGCCCGGGGGCGGGGCAAAGCCTTGACCCCGAAGCCCCGAGTCGAGGCTCACCGGGCAAGGTCTTGCGCGCGCCGGATGAGCCGTGCCACCTCGGCGACGCGGCGGCCCAGGTTCTTTGCCGTGGCGATTCCCGTCTCGTCCTTGAGGATGTCGTCCTTGTAGTTGTTCCACAGGGTGGCGCCGCTGTGCGACGTGGGCCGGCCATCGCCCACCAGAATCATCTCCTGCCCGAACATCGCCAATTGGATCGAGCGGAGCACGTTCTCTTGCCCGCCGTTGCGCGCCGAGCCCACCGCCAACGCGCCGCCGACCTTGTTGCTCAGCGCGAAGTCCTTGCGGAACGGGCGCCACCGCTCGAAGAACGCCTTGCAGAGCGAACTCATGTCGCCGAAGTAGACGGGCGATCCCACGATGATGCCCGCCACGTTCGGATCGGTCAGCTTCGGCGCGAGTTGCGGGAAGTCGTCTTTCTGGCCGGGTTCGAGCGGCAGATCGGCCGCCGGCTCGCCGGGGATCTTCAGGCCCGCCAGCTCGATCAGCTCGACCTCGATGTGGGCCGGATCGACGGCCTTGGCCGCCTCGAGACACACGGCGAGCGCCGCGGCCGTGGTCTTTCCCTTGCGCATGCTGCCGCTGACGGCGAGGATCTTGATCGGCCTGGCGTCCTGGCCGGCGCCCAGGGCCGCGGCGCTGGCGCCGACGGCCAACGCACTGCCGGCAATCCCGAAGAAACGGCGACGTGTCACATCATGGTGCATGGCGGTTCTCCTTCGTCACAGGAAAGCAGTTGCTTGATCTCTTCCACGCTGGGGACCACGCCGACGGCCTTCACGCGGCCGTCGACGGCCAGGGCCGGCGTCATGTAGACCTCGCGGGCGACGATCGCGTCGACGTCGGTCACGCGGACCAGCTCGTACGCGATGCCCAATTCGTGCGCGGCCTTTTGCGCGTTTTCCGCCAGCGCCTGGCATCGGGGGCATCCCACGCCGAGGATTTCGAGGATCTTCGTCATGGCAGTTCGGCATGCTGGGTGCTGACGGTGGCGCCTCTCTGGTCGGTGGCGCTCACATAGTACACGATCGGCCGCCTCGCCGGGAGGGTTGCCTCGACCGCGCCGCCGGCCAGCGTCGCGTCAATCGAGTGCCACTGCCGTTTCTGCCACGGACCGGTGTCGTGCGTGTAATGGAGCTGCGCCTTGACGACCGGGACCTTGGCCTCCACCGCGGCGCGCACCGTGGCGCCGGCCGTCTTCATCGGCCCCAGCCGCGCCAGGGGATCGCCGCCGCGAAGCACGCTGTCGACGAAAAGGCCGATCTCGATGGGGGCCCAGCCTTGTGGGTGACCGTGCGGCATGCGCACCTCGATCCGCAAGTCCACGGGCCCGGGCACCAGCCGATAGCTTGTCTGGTAGCTGTCCAGCGGATAGGCGAAGTCGTTCGTGCCGTTGAGGAACAAGATCGGGCACCGTACGCCCGGCAGGTACCGCGACGGATCGAACCACCGTACCCAGCGGTCGCGTTGCTCGGGCGACATCTTGGCGAACCGTGGGAGCCAGACGCTGTTTTCGTGCAAATAGCCGCAACCGTACACGGGGACGGCGACCTTGAGGCGATCGTCGATGCCTGCCACGATGCACGTCAGATACCCGCCCCAACTGATGCCCGTGATGCCGATGCGCGACGCATCGACCCCCTCCTGGGCTGCGAGCAGGGAATGGCCGCGGACCGCGGCGGCCACCGCGTGGTAGGTCCACATCCGATGGGTTTCGGCATCGGTGAAGTCGCGGAACTTGGCATCGTCGTCTTGCGGGGGTCCGCCATCGGGAAGCCGTTTCCCGTCGGGACCGCAGCCGGCCAGGTCCATCGCGATCGAGGCGTAGCCGCGTTCGGCCCAGAGGGTGGCCCATTCGGCAAAGGCCGTGCCGCCGCCGCCGTGGACGAGCACCATGCCCGGCGCCTTGCCGGCCGCCTGCTTGGGTCGGCCCAAATACGCGAACACGCGTGTCGGCTTGCCGGCAAGCGGCTCGCCTTCGTAGTACACCTCCTGGACCAGCCCCCGGGTTGCCCCGAACGTCGCGGGGGGGACTTTCTTGAGCTGGTCCAGGTTCCAGGGACCGGTGTCGCGCGGCGGCGACTGGGCCGGCGCGAGCGAGCCGGCGGCGAGAAACACCAGGGCCAACAGTTTGACAACAACGAGCCGGGTAGCGCTTTTCATGCGGCAGAATCCTCTCGGGCGGCCTCGCCCTCGCGCAGTCCTTGCCAGACGACGCCGGGCGAGTCGTGGCAATCCTCGTACTGAAGGGTGAAATCGACGACTTCGGCGGGCAGCGGATAGCAGCGGGCCTGCCAAGACAGGACCGCCCGCTCGGCCTCGCCCGAATCGCGCGCCAAGACGCCCCAATGCGCCACGTACTCGGTCCATGCCTCCTGGCCGGGGCGGCAGCCAAGAGAGTCCTTCCACGCGGCGTCCAGCGGCTGGCGCAACCGGTAGACGTAGAAGTTGAGCCCCTCGACGGCCTCGTGCCGGTGCCGCTCGTCGTCGAACAGGGCATCCGGCGCCATGCCCGAGGCCAGCATCAGTCGCCGAAGCGGCTCGTGTTCCGGAGCGTCGTCGGGCAGGCATTTCGCGGCGAGGTACAGTTTTTCGAAGAGCCGCGCCACCCCCGAATCGGTGAGGTAATCGGCCTCGACCAGGCGCATGGCCAGGGCACACGCGAGGTGGCGGCGGAGCCCTTCGAGGTCGCCCAGCTTGCTGTGGGCCCACGCGCGCAGGACCTCCAGGTGCAGGCCCGGTCGGCCAAAGCGCCCGGCCTCGATGTCGATGGCGGCCAGGGCCTCCGGCACGCGATCGGTCTCCAACAGGGCCAACGCCCGGTAGTAATGCGTCCAGGTCTGGCCGGGATCGAGCTGTTCGAAGCGGTCGA
>JANLFZ010000022.1 GCA_024653385.1 Thermoguttaceae bacterium
CTCGGCCGTCTTGTTGTCGGCGATTCGGTAGGCCTTGATCTGCTCGGGCGTCAGATCGGTGGCGACGTGGACCGGGACCTTTTCCAGCCCCAGCTTCAAGGCGGCCTTGTAGCGGGTGTGGCCGACGATGATCACGCCTTCGGGATCGACGACGATCGGCTGACGGAACCCGAACTGCCGGATCGACGCCGCCACAGCATCGACGGCGTCATCGTTCAGGCGAGGGTTATTGGCGTAGGGACGGATGCGATCAAGTTTCCAGGTCTCGATCTTCATGGATTCCTTCCGAAGGGTGCTCAATCTGGATCAGGCACGGTCGCTGCAAGAGTTGGTCGCGGATGTCCTGCATGAGCACCTTGGTGTCGGTGGCGATGGCGGCCACGGCCTCGATGGCCCGGCTATTGCCGGCGATCACGCGGTTGTTGTCCTTGAGCACCCGCAGAAGCTGCTTAACCAGCCAGACGTTGACGCCCAACAGCAAGAGCGCGAACACCGCGAACCCGCCCTGGATCAGTGGCGACCAGACCTGAAACACCTCAGCCACGTCAAACCTCCCCGCGACGGAACCACCACTCGATCACCAGCTTGACCACGATGGGCAGCACGACGTTGATGAGGAACCACACCAACAGCGGGTTGCCGTAGCGACTACGGACAAGCCCCGCGAGGTGCGACCGCATCCGTTCTTCTTGGTTGCCGTCACAGGCGGCGTGCGAGAGGTACTCGACGCCTGCGGCGATCAGCCAACGGCTGTCGGCCGGCCGCGCCCGCAACCAACGGGACTGCCGGAGTCCGCTGGAGACGAGCGATTCCACTTCCGCTGCGAGTTGCGTGGCGATCATCGGCGGAACCTCCACAGAAGCCGCGGGCGGCAGACGCCGCCGGGACAGGCATCACCTTGCACGGTTGCCGCCGTCTGGGGCAGCGACGCTGGAACCTCCGGGCGCGGCGGCACGACCGGGCAGACCCCGCCGGGACACGACTGCCCAACCGCAGGCGCAGCCAGAGGCAAGGGTTGTGGCAGCCGCACGTCGACCGTGATCTTGCCATCGCGCTGGGCCGCATCGAGCAGGGCCTTGCTGCGATCGGCCAGGTCGTTGCCCTTGCGAATCAACTCCCTGGCGTCCCGAAGCGTGTCGAGCGGGCCACCGAAACTCTCGCCGGCGGTCGCCGGACAATCGGGGCAAGGCGTGCGGTGCCCATCACCATGCGTGATGGAACCCGTCCCCTTGCACCGCTCACAGCGATCGGGCTTCGGCAACGGCGCCGGCGCGTCGACCATCGTCGCCACGGCCAGGTCGACCGCGACCGCATCACGCCAGTCACTCTCGGCACGCACGGCCTCACAGCCGCAGCAACACAGCAGCACCCACAACAGACAGAAGCGTTTCATGTTCTTCACCCCAGGAGGTTTGAGAGGTTCCCATAGTCCGGCAGCGTCTTCTGCGGCACCCCATTTATGTCGCAATACGCGAAGATGCTGCGGCTCTCGACGAAGTAGCGGGCGTAGACGTCCTCGGCCACCCAGAACGATCCTTCCGGCCACGGGCCGTAGCGGTCCTCGGGCCATACGCGCGGCCGCTCGTTCCACCGGCCCCAACTGTTGGCCACGAGGAACACGCCGACCGGATAGACCTCGCGCGTGTCGTCGTAGCCCACGGTGGCCATGTCGTGCGACCAGCGGCCCGAGGGGACCGCCACGCCGTGGGCATCGGACCGTGCGGCCACGCCGAAGTTCTGCCCGCTGTGCAGCGCGTAGCCGGCAAAGAGCAGGTTCTTTACCTCGTCGGCCGTCGTCGGCGCGATCCAGCGGCCGACGTTGTGCGCGCGGCAGGCCGCACGCACCTCGTCGGTGAGCCATCGCGGATTGGCCATCCCTTCGTTAAGCTGCGAGAGGTCGGCGAACGGATACTTCTGGCGGAAGAGGAATCCGCAATCGGCCTCGAACCGCGTAGCCACCGCCGGGTCCATGCCCTCGCCGTTGTGGCCGCGGGCGGCATAGGTCGGTTCGGTGGCGCCGCGTTTGAAGTACTCTTTGGCCTCGCCCTTGATGTGAATCTCGACCGCACGGGTCGTGTCGCGGGCATTGCGGCTGCCGTGACTGACGCACGATCCGCGAGTCTGCGACTCTTCGCCAAATGCCCCCGGATCGTACTTCTCGCGGCTGCGCCACAGCAGGGCCATCTTGCCCTTGCCAATGCCGGCCAAGTGCGGCGCCGCCTCGGCGAAGAGCACCGCCGTGCGGTCGGCCAAGAGCGCGTCCATCGTCACCGGATCGAATTGCCACCCCGGCAGCCCACTGTCGTAGGCGGCCACGATCTCGGCAGGCGACCGGAAATGCACCGTCATCGTGCGGCCTCCTGGCAGGCCCAGGCCACCGCATCCAGTACGTCGGCCGCCTTGCCGTGTTTGAGTTCCGCCACCTCCAGCCCAAGCAGCTTTGCCAACGCGCCGTCGGGACCGTGGACCGCCGCCGCCAGCCCGGGCACTTTCTGAAACGCCCCCTGGAATCGAAGCGTTGCCGCCCGCTCGCAGAACGTTCGGAGGTGCGCGGTGCTCTTGATCACCTTCGCCCCCGCGCCATCTCGACGGACCGTTTCCGCCGCGCTGTGGTAGAACGCGGTCAATTGCCGCGCCTCGTCACGGTGGCCGGCTAGCGCTGCGGTCACCGGCGCGACGACCTGCTGAACCTCGCCCGCCGGCAGCGGGATCACCGTACTATCAGGGCGCTGGACGCCACCGCCCAAGTACACGATGGCCACGAAGGCCAAACCGATGGCCAGGAAGTCTGCCGGTTTCATGCATCACCTCCGCTGCCCGGCACGGGCGACTGAATCGCGGACCACACCTGCTTGGCCACGTCCGCTGGCAGGTCCGGGGCCAGCGTGCGATAGGCATCCACCTTGGCATGGACGTCAGGCGTCTTGGCGGAACGCCGCAGCAGCCCGGCCAGTGAAGCCAACGGCGCCCGTAGCGCGCCCCATCGCGGCACGATCACCAGCGCTGCGGCGGCGGCCAGCACCGTCCATTGCATCGGGGTCAGTTCAGGCAGCATGGGCGGGCACCTCCAGCTTCTTGACCAGTTCGTCGTACAGCCGGCCGACCAACGGCCGGATGGCCGCACGCAGGAGCGGATCAACCAGGCGGTCCGGCCCGGGCAGATCGATCGGCTCGACCACCTCGTCAAACAGCTTCTCGCTGCGGACGATCAGGTGTTCGCGCTTGTCGGTCGCGGATAGAAAGGCCGCGATCTCGGCCGCTACGAGGGACAACACGTCGGACATGGCGATCTCCTCCGTCGCAAAGGTGTGAGAACGACTCGCAACCCCTTCCATCTCAGCGGAAAGATTGCGAAGCGGAAGATCAGTTCGCCAGAATGCGGCAGGCGCGGCAGGGAACGACGATCAGCGTGGCCCCGCAGGTGCTGCAGCGCACGCCTTCGGGACAGAACCGCTCGCCGGCCTCCAAGAGCGGCGGCATGCCGTCGCCCAGGTGCCGGAGCCCACCGGCGATCGCGCTGACGGTGGAATCCGAAACGCCGGCATGGCGAGCGATCTCGCGATGGGCAGTGGAACCGGCGGCAAGCATGCGTCGGATCAGCCGGACGGTGGCAACGTCGATGGAACGGCGGGCATTCGGATGTCGGCGATTCGACTCTCGCGGCGCGGGGCGGCCGATCCGTTGCGTATCGCCGGCAATGACGCGCACCACGTACTCGCTGATCTCCAAGCGCTCCGCGATGTCGGCCGGCTGGAATCCCAGCGCGATCAACCGCTCGGCGTCCCCGACGACGGCGGCCGTGATCTCTCGGTGGACAACAGCGATGGATCGCACACGACCTCCAGTAAGCAGGGGTTCTACCCCGCAAAACAAACTCTGCTCTGGTTCGGCCCCGTTCCCGCGTGCCTCTCCTCTTGCCCAGTTTCTCCAAGTACCTAATCACTCGTTCACTGGTCGGCTTTTGTCTGCCAGTCTGGCACCCGGCCCGTGGGCCACCGTGTGACCGCGTGTGGCGAAGTGGCTTCGAGCGATGTCTTGTTCGCACCCGCGTCTACGCTCGCCACGTGGCCAAACGTGGCGCGACAGGCGCGCTGCCGTGCCGTGTGCTGTCCGCCGGGGAAATCCTTCACGCCGAATCCTTCACAACTCCCGCGTACACGCGCAAACGCGTGCGCGCGCACCCATGCGTGATTGCGTGACGGATTTAGGAGGGAGAGAGAGAAGTGACTATTATTATTGAACTTACGGTGTCGAAATCCTTCACCAAAGGGGCGTGAAGGATTCGTGAAGGATTGTGAAGGATTTCGCTTCTCCAAGTTGGCACCCCACTCCAGACAGCTCAGTATGATGCCAAATCCTTCACGGGAGCGTGAAGGATTGTGAAGGATTCGTGAAGGATTCAAAGGGCTGGAATTCATGGGAGGCGATAGCCGAGGGCTGGCTTGGTGCGTGTGGGAATCTCGGTCGGAAGCAGCTCGCCTTGCTGGAGCAGGGTGCTGACGATCTGGTCGAAGTCCGCGGCCTTGCACCGCATAGCCCGCAGCAGGTGCTGCCGCTGCATCTGGTGGCCGGGTGCCTCGTTCATGCGGCGCAGCAATTTCAGACACGCCGCGTGAAACGGATTCTCGGCCACGTGCTGCGCGGCCAGGAAGAGCATGCGGCGGATCAAATGCCCGACGAAGGCGACGGCCCACTGGGCAGCCTCTTCGTCGATGCACGGGTCGAGATGATTGCGGCTGCAGGCATAGACTAGAGCCAATCGCGTGGCGTTCTCGCCAGCCCGCGTCCACACCACGGCCCGAACGCGATCACCGGCGCGAGTGGCCGCGTCGTACTCGTCGTCGGCACGCGACGCGAACCGGTCGAGCGCCGTGAAGCCGGCTTCGCTGTAGGGCACAACGGCGGGGGTGGGGTGCTCGTCGTCCAGGTTGGGGCGGCGGCCGGTGACCGGATTGACCGGTCCCGGATTGTAGTCTCTCCACCAGGTGGCAATGTCGAGCAGTCGCTGCGGCAGCTGGCTGACGTCGCGGGCTTGCTGCTTGCGTCCTCGCTCTTCGGCGTCGACGACAATCGCCCGCGAGAAGAGCCCATTGGTTAGTAGCCGCGGACTGAGGGCCTCAAAGAAGCACTCGGGCGTGGCGGTACCGAAGATCACCAAGCCGGGCTGGTCGATCTCGCCCCGCGGTTCGCTCTTGCGGCCGCGGTCGCGGACCTTCGTCCGCACGGTGTGAATCTCGTCGGCCTCGGTGTAGAGCTGCAGCAGCATGGCCAAGAGCATGCTGTAGTAGGACTCTTTGGGCGAAGCGATGCAGCGAAGCAGGTGATCGATCTCGTCCGTCTGAAAGAGCATCTTGCGGTGGACCAACATTTCGTCCTCGAGCCCCTGGCCGCTGGCAATCTGGTTCCCGACGGCCGCGCCCAGCCCGATCCGGCCGAGGATGTAGGAGTTGATCTTTCGTGGATAGGCCTTGCCGGTCCCGGAGCCGGCCAGGGCCAAGACATACAGATTCGGCCGCAAACCGCCCTCCTCACGCACCCTCCGGCTGGCCAGGAACGACTGCAGTGCCATCGCGCCACAGAATGCCAAAGGCACGCTCGGATAGCGGGCGGCCGAGAGACAGAAGTCCATGACTTCCGAGACGAACCCGGGCACTCGCAGGAGTCCCTCGGGGATCGGGCCCGGATCAACAGTCTCATGTTCGAGTGTCGCGTCCTCGGCAACGCGGCACGGTATGATCCGCGACAGGTCCACGTCGTCGCCGGCCGCATCGGCCGTGCTGCCGAACCCTTCGGCCCGCAGCGCCGAGGCGGCGGCAACAAAGTCCCCGCCATGTTCCAGCAGGGCGTAGACGCCGAATGGCGAATAGGGGCGATTCGGCTCGAAGGGCGCGGCGCTGCTGGAGAACACGTAGAAGACGCCGTCCTTGAGCGTTGCGCTGGAGCCCGAGGTCTTTCCCGGCCGGCGCCAATACTCGTTTTCGCCCGCTTTCGCAAGTGTCCAACCGTGGCGGCGCAATACGGCTCGCAGGTCGCCGCGCTCGTTGAAATCGTCGCCCGGCCGACTACCGGGGGCGCGATCCGCCGCGGGGCTGGGGTCGGAGGAAGAACACTTCTCGTCGGTCGCTTCGCGGATGGGGGCAGATGCCTCTGTCTCGTCATGCTCGCCGAGCGACCAGGCCGCCTCAAGCAGCGTTTCTCGTTCGGCTTCGGACAGGGTCGGTAGCTCTGCCAGGTCGCCTTGCAACAACTCGTAGCCCGGCGTCGGCGAGCAGAGGAACAGCCCGCCCTCGCCCCGCGTCTCGATCAAGGTGAGCAAGACATACCACCGGCCATCGGCGTCGCACCGGGGCTTGTACGTCTTGCCGGCAATCGTCACCGGGTCGGGCCCAGGGGCGATCTGCTTCCGCTCGGCCAGCTTCAGATTGCCGGAGACGGGCTCGTGGCAGCGATAGACGACATGCCAACCACCGGAGGGAGATTGCTCGATGACCAACCGCGCGAGAAGCGGAGCGTTGCGCGTCCGGACCAGCTCGTACCACGCCTGAAACGCCTCGCCGCCGAGGTCGAAATCGAGCATCTCGAGGTTGCCCGAGACGCCGCCGCAGACCAGACACAAGCCCGATTGCGGCCCATCGAACCAGGCGGTGACTTCCTCAAGCGTCGGCAACTGCCTCTGGTACGGTCCCCAGCGACCCACGGTCGGGCACTTCCGATCCGCGCGCGCCGGCAGCACACACAGGCCGCAGGCCCGATAGCGCAGTGCCGCCGCTCGGAGCGTCCGGGGGTCCATTCGCATCTCCAGACATCACGAGGTCGCGGCGGGCCGGCTGGGCACATCGATCATCTCCGGCAGCACCTCCTCGAAGTGGCACACGGCCAGCAGGTTCCATGCGGCATGCGCGAGGTGGTCCTCGGTGGCGTCGCCGGCGAGCCAGAGATACGCGTGGCGGATGGCATGGTTGAGCATCACGCTGGCCGGGATGCCCTTTTGCCAGTTGTGATCGCCGTACTTGCGGGCGCCCTCGGCGCAGGTCTCGGCGAGGCGCCGCAGGCCGATCGGCGTGATCAGATCGAAGCGCACGCCCTCGGCGTCGCTGCCGCGCACTGCGCCGGAGGGGAACTGAGTGACGGGAGATACTTCAGGCATCGAAACGCTCCTTGTCAGAAAGGGATGTCCGACAGATCGGCGGTCGGCCGCTGGTTGAGCGGCAGCGGCTCGGGCTTCTCGCCCAATTCGTAGTCCACAATGCGGTCGAACCGCTCGCCAGCGACCGAGCGGACCGTGATCGACTTCGTCTGCGCCAACGCGCCGCAGTTGGCCAAGGCGACGGCCTCCTCCGCCGTGGCCGGCAGGGGATCGAACGACCGTGCCCGCCACCACATCTCTGCCTTCCAACGGGCGTAACCGCTGTGCTCGAAGCAGACCCACTCCGACTTGAACTGGTAGAAGCCGATCTTGTAGTCGACGCGCATCGTGCGGGGCGCGTTTTCGTCGGCGCCTTGCTTCACGTGGACGCTGTAGAGCACGTCCCTGACCGTATAGACCGACTCGCTGACCTGGCCGGAGAGTACGCTCTCGGTCGAGGCCTGGGCGTCGTGGTTGGCCCGCTCGGGCCTGCGGAACTCGTAGCCACAGTCCGGGCAATGGGCGTAGCCGGCGGCGATCACCGAGAGGCACTCGGGGCACTCTTTGGCCGGCGCATCGCACCCTTTGCCACTGCCACTGGTCTCGCGCACGCGCATCTGGTCCACGGGCCCGTGGCGGATGGCGTTGCCGCCGAAGTCGAGCACGAGGCAGTTCCGTTTGCCGGGATGCAGCCGGAAACCCCGACCGACCATCTGGTAGAACAGGCCCGGCGACATCGTCGGCCGAAGGATCGCCACGCAATCGATGTTTGGGGCATCGAACCCAGTGGTCAACACATTCACATTGACCAGGTACTTCAGCCGTGCCTGCGTCTGCCCGAAGAGGTCCGCGTCCACCGGCTCGCCGCGGAAGCGCGCTAAGAGCCGGCGGCGCTCGTCGGCAGGCGTCTCGCCGCACACCAGTCCGCACTCGACCCCGTGCTTGTCCCGAAGCACGCGCTGAATGTGCCGCGCGTGTTTGATCCCCGAGGCGAAGATCAGCACGGCGTTGCGGTCCTGGGAGTACGCGACCGTCTCACCGCAGGCCGCCTCGACCAGCGAGTCCTGGTCCATGAGATCTTCCACCTCGTCGGCAACGAACTCACCGGCGCGCACGTGGAGCCGATCGAAATCGGCCTTGTTGATGCCAGCCTTGGTCACCAGGGGGCAGAGGTAGCCGTCGCGGATCAGCTCCCGCACGCCCACCTCGAAGCAGACGCGGTTGAGAATGTTTTCCGGCCCGCAGATCATCCCGGACTTCAGTCGAAACGGCGTGGCCGTCAGCCCGATCACCCGCAGGTGCGGGTTGATGACCTTGGCGTCGGCCAGGAATTGGCGGTACATTCCCTCGCCATCGGGCGGAATGAGATGGGCCTCGTCGACGATCACCAGATCGAAGGCGTCCAGGTCGCAGGCCCGCTTGTAGACGGACTGGATGCCGGCGACGATCACCGGCTCGTCGGTATCGCGGCGCCGGAGCCCAGCCGAATAGACACCGAAACGCACGTCGGGACAGACGACGCGGAGCTTGTCGACCGCCTGTTCGAGCAACTCTTTGACGTGCGCCAATACCAACACGCGGCCGCCCCAACGCCCGACGGCGTCCCTGCAGATCGTGGCCAGCACCGGCGTCTTGCCGCCGGCGGTGGGGATGACAACGCACGGGTTGTCATCGTGCCCGCGGAGGTAATCGTAGACGGCGTCGACCGCCGCTTGCTGATAGGGCCGCAACTGCACAGCGCATTCTCCCGAAGCACATCCGTGACATCGAACTCCGGCGTCGGGACTTGCGCCCGAGGGCGAGGAGTATGAGTCCCCGCCCGCACTGTGCCGCCGGATGCCACACACCCGCCGCGCATACCAACCGTCCGCCGCTCAGGCGGCCTCCTCTCTGGCCCGGGCATGGGGAATGGGGAACAGTTCGCTGGTGGACGCGAAGAGCCGGGCCAGCCGTTCGCCGTGGAGATAGGCCGACAGGGCACGCTCGGTCTTGGCGTACCTTTCGCGGCACTCGGGCCGACCGCCCGCGCGGTTGGCCGTCTCGACCAGGTAGCGGAACAGCAGCATGATCGGCTGGTCGAGTTCGTCCGAGCCGATTCCCGATTGCAGCACATCGGCGAAGTGCCGCAGCTTGCCGTGGTCGGCCGAATAGAACGCACGTGCCAGCACCGCGCGGGTCACGCCCGTGGCGACGCCGCGAAACCGCGACTGCGGCAGGATGTCGTGCGCGAACGACACGGCCGCCCGGTGCCGGGCCAGAACCTCCGCCTCTTGCCCGGCGGTCATCCGCTCGTAGGAGTTCAGCCCGGCGATCATCGCCCGCAACGTGGCCAGATCGCGGCGGGTCACGGTGCCCATGCCGCCCGAGAGGCTGATGATTTCGTCGTTGCTGCGCGGCCGGACGGCATCTACCACAGCCAGCGAATCGGGCGACTCGTTGAAGAAGATGCGCATCGGCACGGTGACGCCGGAGATGAGCACTGCCCACAGCCGGTGTTGACCATCCAGTAGCACGCGGTTGCTGCTGAAGGCGATCCCCTGGTGCGTCAGCTTCCAGCGGCCGGCGCGCATTTCGCCTGCCAGCCGCTCGACGTGTGCGTCGACCAGCTTGCGGTTGTGAGTGTTGCAGCCGGACAGCCACGCCGAGGCGATCTCGGGCGTTACGTCCATGACGATGTTGTACGGGTCTTGGCGCTCGAACAGGTGGTCGGTCATACGCAGACTCCTTGATCAGTTGTCGAAGGGATGGTTGCGGAAGAAAGCGATCATCTCGGCGGTGACGCCCGGCAGGATGATCACGTCATCCTCGGGCCGCGCTTCGGCGTCCGGTTCGGGCCGTTCGTCGTCCGGTGGCGCGGCGACGACCAGAAACACCGTCACGCGGGCAGCGATCAGTCGCAGCTCGGTCATCGTGCGAGTCCTTTCAGATGGCGGGTGAGTTCATCCACCACGGCGCGGAGATAGTCGGCGTCGAAGACCTCGATGAGCGTGCGGGCGCCCATCACGGGGTTGTGCGGGAGCGTGACGGTTGTCATCTTCTCCAAGGGGCTGGGAGCGCGGATCGGATGGTGAATCCGGCTGGCCATGTGCCGCGACGGCTTATCGCGCTTGCCATTGCCGGAATGGGAAGCCGTGCGGCGAGCAGGATAGTCCTTGCCGTCGCGCCCTTTACGCTTTTGCCCAGATTGCCCATTTCCCAGGTGTCCAATTTGGACACCTGACTGCAACTTCAACTGCTCTCGATACTTAGCGACGGTGGATGGCGAGACGCCGATGTGCTCGGCGATCTCACGATCGCTGCGTGCGCTGCCGGTAGGATGCCGCAGCGCGGCTTGCACCGCGCGACGCCGATCCTCGGGCGTCCGTCGCAACCCGTGGGTCTTGTTGGCGCCGAGACTGTACCACTGCGCCTCGGTCTGCGTGCCCTGAATCACCTCGGCCTCGATTGTGGCGTTCGGGCGGACGCGCTGGTGCGCGCCGAGGCGGTGGAAACCGTCGACGAGCCAATAGTTCTTGCCGTCGAAGAACACGGTGATGGGCGGGAACTCCACTCCGCCGCGCATCTGTTCGGCGTAGTCCTCCATCACCTCGATGAGCAGTTCCGCGCGGGGCTGCGTGCCGCCATCGACGCGGATCGTTTTGGGGTCGAGTTGCATGATTCATCCACTCCTTGGTTACTGGTTTTCCGCGAGCGTCAGGTAGAGCTGCACGGCGAGCTGCGGCAGATCGTCCAGCCGCACGATGGCTACCCAGGGCTTGCCGTTGGCGCGGTGGAGCAGCAGCGGCACGTTCCGGCCGGCATCCGCCGCGGCCTGGTCGAGCGCCAGGTAGAGACGCAGGGCCTCGACCCGCTTCACTTCGACATGCACGCCGGGGATCGCAGCCAGCACGTCCGGGGCTTCGTCGCAGCCGGAGTACTGACGCCCACGGCGCGCCTCCACGCCGAACAACCGGCGCAACTCGGCCGCGGCCTCCAATTCGCCACGCTTTCCCTTGCGTCGAGACTTCATTCCCATCGCCACTTCCCTTGAGGGTGTTCGGGGTTGTCGTCGCACACGCTGTCCGCGTCGGACTCCTCGCCGTAGTCGTCCTCCAGCGGCACATCGGGCGACCGAACCGCGCGCAAGCACGGGACCGGGTGGCCGATGCACTGTTGGCAGTAGTGTCCGCACGTATCCCGGCCGCATCCTTCGCAGCACTGCATGACGCGTCTCTCCGTAGAAGAAGCCCGCGCACGGGTCCGGGGAGTCTCAGCCACGATCCACCAAGCGCCTCCGCGTTGGCTCCTGCAGCTACGCCACCCCGTGGGCGGGCCGTGGTGCCTACCGTCGCCAGGGCGGCGTGTTGGTCTGCGCTTGCTGCGGTCGGCCGGTGACCGCGTCCCGCTTGTCGAACCCGCTGATCTCGTTGACGATCTCGTCGGTTTCCTTCCGCTTCTTGCAGCGCACGCGGATCACGAGCGGCAGGTTGTGCAACTCGGCGCTGTCGCCGGGCGCCATCACGCCCACCGCCCGGCAGATGGCCGACAACTCGGCCTGGGCGATCTTCACGGCCAGTTCGTTGGGATTATCGAGGTTCAATCGCGCCCACAGCGAACGGTTCTTGAACTCCCCCTCGATGATCGTGAAGACCAACTCGAGGAACTGCCCGGTCCCCGCCTTGTTCGGCTTCATCTCCGAGGCGGTGATCACGGCCAGGTATTTGCCGGCCGGGATCGGGTCGAAAGCGGTGGTCGGTTCCACCTTGTTGGCGTCGAATCCTCTCAGGTCAGCCATTGCTCGATACTCCTTCAGTTGGGGACGGGTTGATGTTCGGGTCGCGGAAGAGGCCGGCGGACAGCGAATCCCAGTCGAGCGGCAGCTCGCTGGGCAGGCCGTAGCGGTTCTTGGCGATGCACGAGGGCCCGCCGATGCACCGCAGGATGCGCTCGCCGCCATCCTTGCCGACCGGGGCGGCCTTCGTGCGGGTGCGGTTGAATGCGCCGGTCTCGGTGCGCGTGACGATCTTCCGCGTGGCGAAGAGCACGCCGTCGCACCACTCGGCGATCAGTGCCGCCGCATGCTTGTTCAACCGCGGCGAATAGCGGTCGTAGGCCGCCTCCTCCGGGTCTTCAAAACGCTCGACCTTGGCGTGCGCCACGAGCACGACCATCATGTTGCGCTGGCTGCGCAACAGCGCCAGGCGGTCGACGACCTGGCGCCAGTGCGTCATCGCATGCACGTAGCCTTTGCCGTAACCGCCATCGACCTTCTCGATGGACGCCACGCCGTAGTGCTTGCACAGCGCGTCCCAGATCATCCGCTCGAGCCAGTCCAGCGAGTCGATGACGACCGTCTGGTAGTCGTGCGGTTCGTCGTGCAACTCGGCCAGGGCCGCGAGCACGTCGTCCAGCGAACGAGCCAGCGGGAACTTGTGGCAGTCAATCTCGCCCAGGCCGTCTTCGGTCTGGACGAAGATCGGCTTGGGGGCGCGCGAGGCAAGCGTGCTCTTCCCGATGCCCTCCGTGCCGTAGACCATCAACCGCGGCGGCATCGACGCGCGGCCGGCGTGAACTTGACTCAACAGTCCCATTGCTTCGGTCCTTTCTTCGTGGGGAAGGTTGTGGTCAGACGAAATCGAAGACGCGGCATTCCTCGTAGCCGGTCGGCCAGGTATCCGTGGCCAGGCAACGCTTGAGCCGCTCGATGGCCGCCTCGTTCTCCTTCTGCGCCTGGGCGAGCGTGTCGGGCGTGAGCTGCCAGACGCCGCAGCGGTAGGGTTCCTTCTTCTCGACGGCCACGAAGTAGACCGGCTGATAGATGCCGATCGCCTCGGCCAGCAGAGCGCGGTAGAAGGCCATCTGGTGGGCGTACCCGTAGCGACGCGCATCGGCCTCGAACCAGGTGAGGTCATCGCACGTCTTCAGATCGACGATGCCGCGATGAGGATCGAAGAAGTCCATCCGGGCCTGACTGGGCATCTGGCGGTAATCGCGGCGCACGACCCCTTCGGCAATGCCCTCGCTCAGCAGGTCGCGGGCCATCCCGTTCTGCCGCACCCCCTCGGCCATCTTCTCGATCAGATCGAACTGCTGCAGGGTGAGCACCGGCTTGCCTTGGGCGGCGGCCCACTCGGCGAACGCTTTGGTGGTAGCGCCGAACAGCTCGCCGGTCTTCGGATTGACCGGCCCGCCCACGGCGAACTCCCTCTCGAATGTCTCGCGCCCTTCCAGCACCAGCGTGTGCAGCGCCCGGCCCGCGAGATAGGCAGGACGGTCTTCGTCCTCGACCAGGCCGAGCTTCTTCTTGCGATACAGCAACGGGCAGCGGCGGAAGTCGCCCAGGGCATGGCTGGTCAGATGGGTCTTGGCGTTGGCGTGGTACACGTCGGCCGGTTCACGGAGGATCGTGTCCGCAACATGCATGAGGCGGTCCTTTCATGTCGGTCGCTCGTTCGAGCGGATGCATCGTCGGTGTCCAAAGAGTTATTTGCCGTGCGAGCCCTCGATCCGCCGCCTCCGCGAAAAGTCGCATGGGATCGAAGTGATCCCATCGCGCAGCCACATGGGGTCAGTTCCATCCCATAGCGCCGCTACATGGGCTGGCCGCCATCCCATCTCGATCCCACATGGGTTGGAAAAAACCACTGGCCGGCCTAGATACCTGCGCCTCGCCAGCGTGAAGAATCGCGGCATCGTTCGGTGCAATTCGATGCAGACCATGACAGCAACGAGGAACCACGCATGCCGAAGACACCCCAAACCATCGAGCGCTGGAAGCTTGAACTGATTCGCGCCCGGGCATTGCGCCGTGGACTGCGAGACGGCGAGTTGGACGACGCGCAACAGGAGATCGCCATCGAGGTGATGGCCTTCAGCTTTCGGCCGGAGCGGTCCAACGGGGCCACCGAGGTGACCGCCGTGACGGCCGTGATCGACCGTCGGCTGGCGATGATTCGTCGCCGCCAGCGACGCTACCGACAACGCTTCGAAGTCCACGACCATGCCCTCATGCCCAGCGGCACAGGAAAGGAACTTGCCGAGCCGGCAACCGATGCGCGGTTCGACTTGCTCACCGACATCCGGGCCATCCTGGCTGGCCTACTGCCGGAGGATCGCGAGCTTTGTCTGCGGCTGGCCGACGGAATGTCGATTGATGCGATTGCCGGGCAGCTCGGCTGTGGCTGGCACACGGTGCGACGCCGCATCGATCGGTTACGTGCCGAGTTCGAGCGGCAGGGGTTCGATGGGCGAGACAGATAAGGAGGGCCGCCTGTGAGTACCCGTGGAGATGTGGTGTCGCTGACGCAAGACGCGGTCGAGTCGCGGCCCGTCGAAGGGTTGCTGCTGAAAGCCCCGGCGGCAGCGGCCGTGTGTTCGGTATCGCTGCGCACGTGGCGGGCGTGGGACGCCGCCGGCCGAATTCCCCTACCCGTGCGCGTCGGCCGCTCGACGTTCTGGCGTGCCGACGAGCTGCGCGCTTGGGTTGCGGCCGGTTGCCCCGACCGCGAGACGTGGCAAGCCACCGAGAAATGACTCGCGGGCAACGAGCCAATGGGGGACGGAATTCCAAGAACAGGGCGCCGACCTTGGCTTGCGTTTTCCACCCGTCGAGGGACACTCGCCCTGCTTTGGTTCGCGGTTCCAATCACCCAAACATGATGGAGGAAGACCAGTGGCGAGTCTCTATCGCAAGACGGTAATCCGCCTCGACGAAACGACGAAGCGGAAGGTGAAGACGAAATCGAAAAAATGGTGGGGACAGTACAAAGACTCGCTGGGGCGTCTGCGGCGCGTGCCCTTGTCGGTGGACAAGCAGTGTGCCCAGGCGATGCTCACCCGCATCACCCGCCAGGTCGAACGCGAGAAGGCCGGACTGGTCGACCCGACCGAAGAGCAACGCAAGCGGCCATTGGCCGAACACCTCCACGAGTTCGAGAGCTACCTGCGCAACCGAGGCGTTGCCCTCAGGGGCCTCCGCGAGACGATGCGCATGCTGCGACGGATCGCCACCGAGAGCCAGTGGCGCTGGATCGCCGACATCTCGGCCAGCGCCGCGCTGGAGTTCCTAGGCGGGCTGCGCCGCAACGGGCTGAGCGCCCAGACCTACAACCACTACCTCAAGGCTGCCAAGCAGTTCACCCGCTGGCTGGTCCGCGACCACCGCACGCCGGTGGACCCGCTCGCACATCTGTCGCGGCTGAACATCCTGCTGGATCGACGCCATGACCGGCGTGCCTTGTCGCCCGACGAATTCGCCCGGCTGATTGCGGCGGCCCGCGGCGGCAAGCGGATCGAGGGCCTGCACGGGCCGGATCGGGCGATGTTGTACGTCGTGGCGGCGTGGACCGGCTTTCGGAAGGCGGAGATCGGCAGCCTGACGTTGCGCTCGTTGCGATTGGACGACGACCCGCCCACGGCGACCATCGCCGCCTGCTACAGCAAGCACCGCCGCCAGGACACGCAAATCCTCCATCCCGAACTGGTCCGGCAACTGAAGGCGTGGCTGGCCACCAAACGCAACATCAGCTCGGACAAGCCGCTGTTTTCCATCTCCCGCCGCTTCCCCGGCGGCATTGAGCGGAAGACTTACAAGATGATCGAACTGGACTTGCGCGCCGCCCGCGACCAGTGGCTCGACGAGGTGAAAGACGACGCGGCCGAGACCGAGCGGCGGCTGAAGACGGACTTCCTCTGCTACTGCAACCACGACGGCCTGTTCGCCGACTTCCACAGCCTGCGGCACCTGTTCATCACGAACCTGGAGCGGGCCGGGCTCTCGCCCAAGATGGCCCAGACCTTGGCCCGGCACAGCGACATTCGGCTGACGCTTGGCGTCTACACGCACGTCGGATTGCACGACCAGTCGGCGGCGATCAACACGCTGCCCGGCCCGCCAGCCGGCGATGGCGCGACGGGGCCTGCCGCCACCCCCGATTTGCTTCAGACGCCCCCTCCACAAGGCGGGATTCGGCTGCACCGCACGGGTACGGATGGTTGAGAACATGATGCCCGCCGGGGTGCTTCCCGTGGTGCTTCTGGAACCGCTTGGGTGCGTGATTTGGTGCTATCCACTTCGCCGGGATTTGCACGGCTCTGCACCGCTTTGCACCGGGATGGCCGGAAAAGCGTCGGCCTGCGTGGCGGAAGTCGTCGCCGCAAGTGGCAACGGGCGCAAAAGATACGGCGCGAAACTGCACCGCTTTGCAGCGGTTCGCATCGGTTTGCACCGCCGCGGGCCACCAAGATGAAAGTATCCCCGACAGGATTCGAACCTGTAACCTTCGGCTCCGGAGGCCGACGCTCTATCCGATTGAGCTACGGGGACGTTTGGACGATTCGCTTGGTCTGTTCAACGCCAACCAGCGCGAAGAATGGCGAATGTCCTCGGTCGATTCGAGGGGGCACAAACTAAGCCAATGAAGGAGACTATTATCCCTCACAGTGGTTATTCGGACGGCCGCACCCAGGCTTGGCCACCGCAAGGTTCTTCGTCTTTCTTTTCCGGTGCCAGTCGTCATGTTAACAGAACAGGCCGCTCTGGTGAAGCCCCTCATGATTGCCCCGGGGTTATCGACAGTGGGCCCTGACGGCGGGTCCCAAGAAGCGGCCTCTCACAGGGTGCCCGAGGCTTCGAGGTACCTCTGTCAGGGCATCCTGCTTCGTTCGTGATGGACGAGCCTCCCTCGTGGCGGCAGCACGATACGTGGAGTTGAACCCGGTGCATTTTCGCCGGGTTCTTGTTGATCCAGGGCTTGACACGGGCGAACAACCGCTGATAATACGGATAATTATTATCCGCTTTATCTCCATAGGCCGCGCCCATGCTCAGCAAGACATCCCTATCCGCGATCCGAGCCCTGGTGTTCCTGGGTCTCAACCAGCGCGAACAACCTTGGTCGCCTCGGGCCATTGCCGAGCCGCTCAACGAATCGCCCAGCTACTTGGCGAAGGTGGTCCGGCATTTGGTCCGGGCGGGGATCCTCAAGGCGCATCGCGGGGTCGCGGGAGGGGTTTCGTTGAATCGCAGTCCACGTGAGATCTCGCTGCGGATGATCGTCGAGGCCTGCCAAGGGGCGATCTTGGGCGATTTCTGTAGCGAAGCTGCCGATCTGTCTTTGACCTGTGCCTTCCATCAAGCCGGCGCCGAACTGCACGACGCCGTGGTGCGCGTGCTGTCGCGGTGGACGCTGGCCGATTTCTTGGATCGACCCGGCCCCGACCCGAAGATCGCGCACGAGGTTCAATGCTGGTTGGCACCGTGCCCCCGAATGGCGTTGCGTGTGACGGTGGGCTCCGAGACGGATGCAACGGCACTCGGGGTTCGTGGCGGGATGGAGCCTTCTCAAACTCGGGAGCAAGGCCCGTGACCCGGTTGGCGCCGATTCGCGTGGAGGTTCCCGCCGAGGGCTATCACCGCGGGCTGATTTCCTGCCAAGTCGCCTGCCCGGTTCACACCGACGCACGGGGCTATGTGCGGGCGATTGCCGCCGGCCGATTCACCGAGGCCTATCTCATTGCGCGGGGGCCCAATCCGCTGGCGTCGATCTGTGCGCGGATCTGCGGCGCGCCCTGCGAAGCGGCGTGCCGGCGCGGCAAGGTCCCTCGCGTGGATGCCGACGGCCGGTTTGTGGCCGAGGACCGGCCCATCGCCATCCGGGCCCTCAAACGCTTCGCCTGCGAACAGGCCGGCTTCGAGGGGAAGCCGGCGGACGAAGTTCTGCGGGTAGTGCGCGGCGCGGCACCGAGCGAGTCGTCCGATGCCGAGGAAATGGCGGCCCTGCTGCGTGCCGGCGTGGCCGGCCAGTTCCCCCTGGCTCAAGGCGAGCGAATCGCCATCATTGGGGCTGGTCCCGCCGGGCTGGCCGCCGCCCATGATCTGGCCCTCATGGGGTTTCAGCCGGTCGTCTTCGAGAGCGAGCGGGTTTCGGCCGGAATGCTCGCCCTGGGCGTACCCGCGTATCGTTTGCCGCGCGATCTGATCCGTTGGGAGGTTTCGGTCATCGAATCGCTCGGCGTGACCATTCACTACGGGGTCACGGTAGGCAAGAACGCCTCCTTGGCGGACCTGCGGCGCACGCACCGGGCGGTCATCGTGGCCGTCGGCGCGAAGAGTTCACGCGGCCTCGGCATCCCTGGCGAACGGGGGCCAGGGGTCTTTGGCGGCGTCGATCTCTTGCGCGCGGTGGCGTTAGGCGAGACATTCGACGTCGGGCGCGAGGTGGTGGTGATCGGCGGCGGCAACGTGGCCTACGACGTGGCGCGCACGGTCGTGCGCCAGATCGCCTTCGACACGGCCCGCACTGCGGCGCGGCTCCAAGCCGCTGCCGCGGTGCACCTGGTCTCGTTGGAAACGCTCGAGGAGATGCCGGCCGACACCGTCGAGATTCGCGAGGGCGACGAGGAGGGAATCCACCGGCACGGTGGTTGGGGGCCGGTGGAAATCGAGCGCGACGCGCGCGGCGCGGTCCGGGGCGTGACCTTCCGCCGCTGCCGGCGCGTCTACGACGAACACCACCGGTTCGCTCCGCAATACGACGACGCGGATCGGATGACGCTGCCGTGCGACACGGTCCTGCTGGCGGTGGGGCAGGCGACCAACCTCGACTTTCTCCAGGACGGCGGCGCCGACATCGAACAGCTTCGCCCCGGCTGGCCCAAGGTCGACCCGCAGACGCTGGCCACGACGGCGCCGGGCGTGTTTGCCGCGGGCGACGTGGCGCACGGCACGAGACTGCTGATCGACGCGGTAGCGTCGGGCAAGGCGGCGGCGCGCTCGGTGTACCGTTACGTCACCGGGCGGACCATCGCGCCGGAGGCCACGACCGCCCATCTGCCGCTGGCGCGGTACGAGCGCGAGCGCGGGTACGAGTCGATCCGCCGGGTGGAGGCGCCGACGCTGGCTCCGGCGGAGCGGCTGAGCCGGCCCGACGCCGTGGTCGAACGCGCCTACGCGCCGGCCGAGGCCCGGCGCGAGGCCTCGCGGTGCCTGGATTGCGGGGTAAGCCCCGTGTTCGACGGGAGCCGGTGCGTGCTGTGCGGCGGATGCGTGGACGTGTGCCCCACGCGATGCCTGAAGCTGGCGCCGTTGGCCGGGTTGCAGCCGTCCGAAGACCTGGATGCGCTCGTGGGCGCGCTGCTGGGAGATAGCTCGGACCGGCACTTGCATTCGGCGATTCTGAAGGACGAGGACCTCTGCAGTCGCTGCGCGCTATGCGCGAGGCGATGCCCGTCCGAGGCGATTACCATGGAACGCGTGACTTGTTCCGTCCGGTGGAGGATGGCATGACTCCGACCACTGCCCGGGCGCGATCGCGCCTCGATCCCGAACCGGTGCCGCGCCGGGATTTTCTCGGGATCGCGTCGCTGGTGTCGTTCGTGGCGGCGATGCTCTTCGCCACGATCGGCATGTTGAGGTTGCCCAAGGCGGCCGTGCTGGGGTCGCCGGCGAAGAAGTTCCGCGTGACGCTGCCCGACGCGCTTGCCGAGGGCGAAGCCTTCGTACCGCCCGGGCGCAGCGTGGCGGTCTTCCGCGACCGGGAGGGCCTGTACGCGATTTCGCTGGTATGCACGCACCTCGGGTGCATTGTCAAGCCCGGCCCGAGCGGGTTCGACTGTCCCTGCCACGGCTCGCAGTTCGCGGCCGACGGGAGCGTGGTGCGCGGCCCCGCGCCGAAGGCCCTTCCCTGGCACGCCGTGACGGTCCGCGGCCGCGAGTGCGTGGTGGACGAAGGCGCGGTCGTCCCGGCGGGAACCAAGGTGAGCGCATGAGCACGTCGGCCCCGCGAAAACGGCCCCTGCGCGCGTTCCTCTCCGACCTCGTGCGGTCGCCGCGGCGGATCCGCGATGCGGCATGGCGAGTTGGGTTGCCCACGTCGGACCGCGCCCGATCGACCTTCGTGTTCGGCAACGTCTTCCTCCATCTCCATTCGGTGCGAACGCACCGCTGGAGCTTGCGCTGGTCGACCACGTGGGGACTGGGCCTGGCTGCCACGGCGGCGTTTCTCGTCGTGCTGGCAAGCGGCGTGCTCTTGATGTTCTATTACAAACCCTATCCCGACGTGGCGTACGACTCGATCAAGGACATTCACTTCATCGTGCCGACCGGCCGATTCATTCGCAACATCCACCGATGGTCCGCCAACGTCATGGTGGTGGCCGTGCTGGCCCACATGGCCCGCGTCTTCTATACGGCCGCGTACCGCCGCCCGCGCGAGTTCAATTGGCTCGTGGGCATGGCCCTGCTGGTGGTCACCTTGGGCCTTTCGTTCACGGGTTATTTGCTGCCGTGGGACCAACTGGCCTATTGGGCCATCACCATCGGGGCGAACATCGCTCAGTCGCCTCGGGAACTGACCGACGCCTTCGGCATCACGCCGTGGTTCGATCCCGGCGGACTGCAACGCGAACTGTTGCTGGGGTCCGACATCGTCGGCGAGGAGGCGCTGATTCGCTTCTACGTCCTCCATGTCATGATCCTGCCCTTGGCGCTTGGTGCCTTGATGGCGGTCCACTTCTGGCGGATCCGCAAGGACGGCGGCATGACGCGTCCTTGGGACGCCGACCAGCGGCTCGGGCCGGGCCACGACGTGTATCCCGTGTTCACCGAGGCCCCGCAGAAGACCTACCAGCTTGCGGCGATCGTCCGGGGAACCTCACCGGCGGTGGGGCGCGGCCCGGAACACACCGTGCCTTCGATGCCGCACCTGTTCTACGCGGAACTCGGCGTGCTGATGCTCACGGTGTTCGCGTGCCTGGCCTTGTCGATGGCGTGGGACGCGCCCTTGAAGGAATTGGCCAATCCGGCCGTGCCCGAGAATCCGGCCAAGGCCCCCTGGTACTTCTTGGGCTTGCAGGAGCTGGTGGCCTACTCGGCGTTCATGGGCGGCGTAGGCATTCCCGCCATCGTCCTCCTCGGCCTGGGGCTGATTCCGTTCCTCGATCGGGAAGAGGCGGGCACCGGGGTGTGGTTCGGCGGCCCCGGCGGGGGACGCCTTGCCCTGGCCTCCCTCGGATTCGGGCTGGGCGCGGTGCTGGCCGTCGAGGCGTTCGCCATACGCTTCGGTTGGCTCCGCGAGTGGTTTCCCGACGTTCCCCAACTGGCGATCACTGCCGTCAACCCGGGGACGCTTCTGGCGGCGGTCTACGGCGCGTACTCGCTGTGGGTCGTCAAGCGGTACGGATGGGCCCGAGCCGGAGCGACGGCCCTGTTCACGTGTTTTCTCTCTGGTTTCGTGGTCCTGACGGTCATCGGCACGTACTTCCGCGGGCCGAACTGGACATTCTACTGGTCGCCGGCCGACTGGCCCGGGCATTGACGCCATGAACAAGAACAAGCACTTGCTTCTGTGGTCGAGCCTCGGGACCTTGGTCCTTCTGGCCATGGCGGCCGTCCAGGAAAACTACCTGAAGGACTGGCGCGCGATTCAAGCCTCGATGCACACCGAGGCCGGTCCGACCGAAGTCCGCCTGCGCCAGATCGTCGCGCCGCGGCTTCGTGTGACCGACCGTTGTGTGACCTGCCACGTGGGAATGGCGCCCGGGGAGCAAGGGGCCACCGGGCACGTGCTGGCGGCGGCCCATCCGCCGGTCGTGCATGATCCCGCCGAGTTCGGCTGCACCGTGTGCCACGGGGGGCAGGGGCGGGCCACGGAGAAGGCCGACGCGCACGGCGACGTCCGCTTCTGGCCCACCCCCATGATCCCCACGCGATACGCCCATGCCGGATGCGGAAGCTGTCACACCCACGTTCAAGTACCCAACCGGACGGTTCTGAACCTCGGGCGGAACCTGTTCGAACGCCACGACTGCCTGGCCTGCCATCGCCTGGACGGCCGCGGGGGCACCCTGCGCCCGGGACGCGCCGGCGGCATGGAAGGCCCCGACTTGTCGAACGCGGGCGCGCGCGGCTTCGACCAAGGCTGGTACGCGAAGCACCTCCGGCGCGCCCGGCAACGCGACGACATCGCGTGGAAGGCCGGCTTCGCCGCGTTGGACGCCCCGGACCTCGAATTGATCGAGACGTTTCTGGCGACCCGGGTCGGAGCCCCGCGACTGATCGAGGCCAAGGCCCTGTTCCACACGCTGGGCTGCCGAGGCTGCCACAAGATCGGCGGTGCCGGCGGCGACGAGGGGCCCGATCTGGCCCGTGTGGGACAAAAAGACCCCGGGCAACTCGACTTCCGCGGCGTGCGCGGCGAGCACACCTTGGCCAACTGGTTCTCCGAGCACCTGCGCGATCCGGCGCGGGTCGTGCCCGGATCCAAAATGCCCAGACTGGGGCTCGACGATGAGGAAATCGAGCTGGTGACCTTCTACTTGCTCTCATTGCGGCGGACCGACGCGCCCGAGGCGTTCTGGCCCAAGGATCGAATCGGAGTCACGCGGTTGGGCCGGCGGGAGTTCGGCGCCGACGGGGCGACGTTGTACAGCACGTTCTGCGCGGCGTGCCACGGCGCGTCGGGCCAGGGCAGGCGATTCCCCGGGGCGCCGCCAATGCCGGCGATCGGAAACGCCGACTTCCTTGCCGTCGCGCCGGATGCGTTTCTGCGGAGCACCATCGAGTCGGGCCGCCCGGGGCGACGCATGCCGGCGTTCGGGGAAGCCTCGGGGGGATTGCGCCGCGACGAGGTCGACGCGATCGTTGCCCACCTGCGGCGCGAGGCGGGCGTGAGCGAGCCGGAAACGCCGCACGACACCCCACGCCGGGTGACGGCCGACCCCGCGCGCGGCAAGCCGCTGTACGAGCGCCACTGCGCCGGCTGCCACGGCCCCGGCGGCGAAGGGGCCGACGCCCCGGCGCTGAATCATCCGGTGCTCCAGGCCGCCGCGACCGACGACTACCTCGTCGAAACGATCGGTCGCGGACGGCGAGGCACCCCCATGCACGGTTTCCGCCAACCCTCCACGATGCATCCGGTGCTCGCGCCCGGCGACATCGAAGCGATCGTGGCCTACCTGCGCACCTGGGAGAAGAGCCGATGAATCCAACCCATCCTACCCGCCGCGAGTTTCTGGCGGCCATGAGCGCGGCCGGTTTTGCGGGCCTCGCCGCGTCGGCCCGACGCGCCTGGGGGCTCGACGCGGTCACCAATCCGCTGGCCGTGTATCCCGACCGAGGCTGGGAGCAAGCCTACCGCGACCTCTGGAAGTACGACTCGACCTTCACATTCGTGTGCGCGCCGAACGACACGCACAACTGCATCCTCAACGCGTACGTGCGGTCGGGCGTGGTGACGCGCATCGGCCCGACCATGCGCTACGGCGAGGCCAGCGACCTCGACGGCAACCGGACGACGCATCGCTGGGACCCGCGCGTCTGCCAGAAAGGCCTGGCCCTGACGCGCCGTTTCTACGGCGATCGCCGGGTGCAGCAGTGCATGGTCCGGGCGGGGTTCCGGCGGTGGGTCGAAGCCGGCTTCCCAAGGGCCGAGGACGGCCGGCCGCCCGAGGAGTTCTTCCAGCGGGGCCGCGATGCCTGGGTGCGGGTCTCGCACGACGAGGCGGCCACGATCGTGGCCGCGGCGCTAAGGAACATTGCCGAGACCTACACGGGCGAAGCGGGCCGAAAACGCCTCGAGGCCCAACACTACGACCCGGCCACCATCGAGGCGACCAAGGGCGCGGGCACGCAAGTGCTGAAGTTCCGCGGCGGAATGCCGCTCTTGGGACTGACGCGCGTCTTCGGCATGTACCGCTTCGCCAACTCGATGGCCCTGCTCGACGCGGCGATCCGCAAGGTCGGGCCCGACGACGCCTTGGGCGCCAAGGGGTTCGACAACTACAGTTGGCACACCGATTTGCCGCCCGGCCATCCCATGGTCACCGGCCAGCAGACCGTGGAGTTCGATCTGTCGGCCGTCGAGCACTGCAAGACCCTGGTCGTCTGGGGTATGAACTGGATCACCACGAAGATGCCCGACTCGCATTGGCTGACCGAGGCACGGCTCAAGGGCACGCGCGTCGTCGTGATCGCGTGCGAGTACTCGGCCACATCCACGAAAGCCGACGAGGCCATCGTGGTGCGACCCGGCACGACCCCGGCGCTGGCGTTGGGGCTGGCGCATGTGATCCTGCGGGATCGGCTCTACGACGCCGATTATGTGCGCCGGTGGACCGACCTGCCGCTGTTGGTCCGCATGGACACGCTGAAGTACTTGCGTGCGCAGGACGTCTTCGGCGGCCCGCCCGCCGCGCTCTCCAACAGCACGCGCGTGCTGGCCAAGGAGGAGAAGGAGCCGGCTCCCGGCAGGCAGTCGGAAATGCTGATCCCGGAGGCGCTGCGCAGCCAATGGGGCGATTACGTGTGGTGGGACGAGGAATCGGCCCGGGCGCAGGCGCTGACCCGCGACGAGGTCGGCGCGCGGTCGAAGGTCGGCAAGGCGCTCTTGGAGGGAAGCGTCGAGGTGAAGCTCGCCGGCGGCAAGACGGTGCGCTGCCGTCCGGTGTTCGATCTGGTGCGCCAATACGCCGAGCATTTCGATCCCAAGACGACCGAAGAGATCAC